>JAQGOF010000015.1 GCA_028293745.1 Gammaproteobacteria bacterium
GCTTGTCGGGCGAGCCCCAGTGAGGGCCGCCGCGATGCGAAAGGCGTTCAGAGGCGGTCTCCAGCATCAGGCCCATGGATGCGGATACCGCACGCAGGTTCGTGATCGATGCAGCGCTCATCACGCCAGGATTCAGGTGCGGCAGGAGTCCCGTCTGCTCGAAGACTGCGCGCGCCGCCGCGGCGACGTAATCTAGTGTGCTGGCATAGCCCATTGCATCCAGCGCGCGACGCGCCGTCGAATAGCGCTGCTCTGGCTGATCGCCCAGCGTGAACAGGGCCTCCTTGCAGCCGGCGGCAGCGCCGGCGCGCGCGATGTCGAGGCATTGCTCAATCGAGAGATACGGCGAGGCGAGTGAGCGAGGCGCCTTGGCAAACGTGCAGTACCGGCACACATCGCGGCACAGCTGTGTGAGCGGAATGAACACCTTGCGTGAGTACGTAACGACGGAGCCATGGCCAGCCAGAGTCAGCCGTTGTGCGCCGTCCATCAGCTCGTCCAGCGACGTCCGGTCGATTGCGTCAATAGACAGCATGTGAATGCAACCCCGGCGTCAATTCTCTCATGAAGGCACTCCATGGCGCGTACGCTTGGAGGCATCGTAAATCTTCGACGTTGTCGATATCGAAGGAAAACCCGCGGCGGGCAAGGAAGCCCGGCTCTATGCGGCGCGCGCGGCTGTCCGCAAGATGGCGTGCGTAGCTGTGTTCGCCGAACGAGAGCTTGAGAGGTGAGGGCAGTTTGAGAGCAAGTGCGTTCGTGCCGAGCTGATGCCGGTCGGGCGCGACGGTCACGGCTGAGTGCTTCATGCTTTCCAACAGGGCTGCGACATCCGCTGGCTCGAGCAGTGGCAAATCAGCGGGGACGATGACTGCGTTGGTAGCCCCACGCGCGGCGATATCGTGGAGGGCCTGTATCAGGTCCTCGTTAATGCCTTGCCTCTCGCGTGTGAGAAGCACGACGTCAGCTGGGATGTCGTCGCGCTCAGGACTCACAACTGCGATGTGGTCGATACCTGGCGAGTTACGGAGTGCATGGATGACATGGTGGAGCAGAGCACGCACGAGCTGCAATCTGGCCCGTGATGGCAAGGTCGAAGCGAGTCGCATTTTGCACGCGGCGCGTTCCTTGATCGGTACGAGGGCCCAGCAATCCACGGTAGATGCCTTGTTGCGGTGTGTTCTACGCTAACCCACGATCTCTTGTCGAAGCAACGGTGATTGCGGCAGCGGTCGCGCTGAGTACCATTTGGTGATAGCGGGACCCTGCTTGCAGCCCTGCCTCCAGGGGGGCGTTAGTCGTTTCCGGCGCCGCTCGTCGGAATGGATGAAGGGGCGTCATTCCGGTTCTTGAATCATCCGTTGGCATCGTTGTCCTGGTCGAGTCAACGGTTCTCGGGCAGTCCGCCTGAAGGGCTTCGACCACGGTAAGCCGTATCGGGGGCGTTTCCGGTTGGCTCCGCGACTTGCTTCAGACGCTATTTTCCTTTCCGCAACAGTAACTTGGGGTATCCGGCATTTGACGGATGGCGCAGCGGTGCCGCACTTGCGAAATAGTGCGTGCACCGTTTGACGGCGCACGTCTGCAACGTCGATGGCCGAAGAGAAAGCGAGAGGGGGAAACGAGTGACCACGAGATCCACGCCTCACGGCGCGTTGGCGTTGATCTTGACGCTCGTAATGGTTTGCCCGTCCCGGGCGCAACCTCAAGGACCTGTCCACCTCGAGGAGCTGCCGCCGTACAAGGCGGAGCGGGTGGTGTCGGGGGCTATCAGGAACTACGGGTTCGGTCTCGCCGGAGTGTTGGCCTCGTGGGAGGAGGGGTTTCGCAAAATCCATCCGGACGTCCGTTTCGAGGATCACCTGCCCACGAGCGATGCGGCGATACCGGCTCTCGTCACCGGAGTCGCCGATCTCGCGCCGGACGGCGGCGAAGCCACGCTCACCGAGACACTGTCGTTCTTCGAGACTTTCGGCTACCACCCTACTGGCATCACGGTCGCCACGGGCGCTTTCGACGTAGAGGGACGATCCAACGGGGTCGTCGTGTTCGTCAATGCCGACAATCCGATAACCAAGCTCACGATCAAGCAACTGGACGGAATATTCGGAGCCGAGCGTACTGCCGGCATGCGTGGGTTCCAGTGGACGCCCTCCGATGGACGAGGTCAGGAGCAGAACATCCGCACCTGGGGCCAGCTCGGCCTCAGGGGCGAGTGGGCGGACAAGCCGATTCAGACCTACGGGCACGCACCCTCGGGCACGACCCGCTTTTTCCAATGGAAGGTTCTGAAGAACGGCGACAAGTGGAATCCGAACTACCGTGAATATGTCGAGACGGGAAGCAAGATGATCGCGGACGAGGACCGTCCACAGCAGCGGATGGGACTGCGGCACATGCTCAACGACGAGCTCGCTCACGATCGCTATGGAATCGCCTGGTCCGTCATGCCCCAAGCCAAGGGCTCCTCGGGTATCAAGGCCATCGCCCTGGCCGAGCGGGACGGCGCTCCCTACGTGATGCCGACCGCGTCGGCTTTCCAGGATCGCAGTTACCCGCTCGTGCGCAATATCTACATCTATGTGAATCGCGCGCCCCGTCACGCGCTCGATCCAAAGCTCCATGAGTTTCTGCGCTACGTGTTGAGCCGCGAAGGCCAGGAGATCGTGGCGCGCAATGGGAACTATCTGTCGCTGACCGCGGAAGTGGTGCGCGAGCAGCTCGCGAAGTTGCAATAGGGGAGATGAGATGCGATCCATGACGAATCTCGCAGGGACAACATGCGCGGCACTGCTGTCGTGCTTGTTTGCGCTGTCCGCGGTGGCTAAACCGGCCCACGTGCTCATCGTGGTCCCACCCGGCGCCGCACCGCCCGCCGGTTTTGCGGATCAGCTCTCGACCTGGCGCCAGTCAGGCCAGGTCTCGAACGCGCTGCTGCTCGATGAGAATCAGAAGGACCCCGGTTTCGCTTCGCTGGCGCTACTCGAGTTTCCGAGCGAGGGCTCGTACGAGCATTGGAATAAAGAGGAAGCGTCGAAGATCCGCGCCCCTCTGGAAGTGAAGCGCGCGGATGTCCTGACCCATGGCGAGGTCTATCCGCGCGACTCGAACAAGTCGGTATTCCTGGTCAACACCTACAAACTGTTGGTTCCGGCCGGCCATTACAAAGAGTTTGTGCAGGGATACATCGTTCCGAACCTGCTCGATCAGAAGGCTGCACACCTTCTTCTGCGCTACACGATGTACCTGGAACGCACCACGGGCGGCGATGCGCAGGCAATGCTGGTAATGGAGTACCGCGATTCGGTGGCCTTCAGCCGCCGCGATGCCGTGCGGGACGAGCTCGTCAAAAAGCTCGTCGCGACAGACCAGGCGTGGAAGAAGTGGGACGATACGCAGGACAGCATCCGTAAGGGTGTTTCTCGCACGCAAGCGTCATACATCGAGCTGCCGCCACCGCAGCTGCCGGACCTGCCTCACTATGTACCGGAGTACAAGGTGGTGGGTGGGCTGCGCGTCGTCGGCAGCGAGCTCAAGAACGCGGTCGAGCAGTTGGCACTCGCGTTCGAGAAGTTCCAGCCGGACGCAAAGGTCTCGACCAGTAACATTCCGAGCAGCGAAGGTGGCATCGCGGGCCTGTACTACCACCTGTCGGATGTGGCTCCGATGGGCGATGACGCCAAGATCACCGACATGATGCCGTTCCACGACTCGTTCGGTTACATGCCGACCGAAATTTCCGTTGCAACCGGGGGCTACGAGAAGCGTGGCTCGCTCTGGGCGTTTGCGGTCGTGGTCAGCAAGGACAATCCACTCAATGAAATCTCGGTCGACGAGCTCGAGCGCATCTTCGGCGCCGAGCGTTCAGGTGGCTGGGAGCTCGTCAACAACGACTATCTGTTCACCTCCAGGTATGCGCGCGGTCCCGAAACAAACTTGCGCAAATGGGGCCAGGTTGGGCTCAAGGGCGCGTTCGCCGGGAGGGAGATTGAGACATTCGGGTACAGCGCCCCCGGTTTTGCGATCTACTTCGAGCGCAACTGGTTTCATTGGTCGAAGAAATGGAATCCGAACCTGCGCGAATACGTCGAGGGCAAGCAGGTAACACCCGATCCGGCCGGAGCCGCCGTCACGAGCGAGCACGCGCTCGAGCTCCTTGCAAAGAACAAATACGCGATCGGGCTTGCGGCGCTGATGAACGTCAAAAACTATCCCGATGTGAAAGTCCTCGCCGTTTCGCGACACAAGGGCGAGGCGGCGGTCGCACTCACGCCGGAAAATGTCGCGAACCGAAGCTACCCGCTGATCCGGGACGCCTACTTCTACCTGAACAAGGAGCCTGGTCGTCCGCTCGATCCCAGGGCGCGCGAATTCATGCGCTTCGTCCTGAGCCGTGAGGGTCAGGAGATCATCGCTCGGATGGGTTACTACTATCCGCTCCCGGCCGGCTACCTGCGAGAGCAATTGAAGAAGCTGGACTGACGCTTATGCTGTCGGACCGCGTCTCACGAACACTTGCGTACGCAATCGCTCAAGCCGTTGCGGCGTTATGTTGCACCCACTGGTGCATGGCCGGCGAGTTGGCTGCCTATCGCGCCGAGCGACAAGTGAGTGGAACGATCCGCGTGTGGGGAAGTCCCGCCGACCGTCAGCTCATCGAGCATCTGGAGGCGGGATTTCGGAAGGCTCAGCCCGGCATCACCTTTGCGGGCGACTTTCACGGCCCCGAATCGACGTTCGCCGGTGTGTATACGGGCGTAGCGGATCTCGCCTTCATGGCGCGCGAGATGCGGGTTCCGATGGAGACAATGGCGTTCGAGTGGGTGCATCACTACAAGGCGTTCGAGGTCGAGATCGCCAACGCTGGACTCGGCGCGGCAAGACCCGCCGCGAACCTGGCGGTTTTCGTTCACAGGAATAATCCGATCACCCGCCTCACGCTCCAGCAGCTCGATGGAATCTTCGGCGCAGAGATCAGGTCGGGCCGATCCAACCTGCGCAAGTGGGGCGCCGTTTCCGCAGGCGAGGGCTGGAAGGACCGCCCGATACACGTGTACGGTCCGGCGCTCGACAGCATTCCGGCACTGTATATCCGTACCCGCGTTCTGGGCGGCAGCCGCAAGTGGAACCCCGACTACCGGGAAGTCGCGACCGGATGGAGCGACGTATTGGCCTCAATCGCCGCTGATCCCGTTGGAATCGCTTTTGCGCCTGCGCTTCCCGGCAACCCGAGCGTCAAGCATATCGAGCTGGCGGCTGATGACACCGGGCCGTTCTTCGCGCTGACGGCCGAGACGGCCGCAGCGAGAACGTATCCGCTCGCTCGCGTAGTCACCGTGGCGTTGGATCGCGAGCCGGACAAACCGATCGATCCCAAGGTCAAGGAATTTCTGCGGTACATCCTGAGTCGCGAAGGTCAGGAGGTGGTTGCCCGAGACCAGACATACATACCCTTGGACGCACAGAGCGCCCGGCGTCAACTCGAGCGACTCGAATGACACGTCGTGGACGCTCCTCATGTCTGGTTCTCCTGCTCGTGCTTGGACACACCTGCCTTGCGGGCGAGCCTGATCTGCCAGCGGCATACGAGCCGCGACAAGCGGTCTGCGGCACGATCCGGATCTGGGGCCACGGCGCCTACGACAGATCACAGGATTTCATCGAGGGGTTGGTGACCGCGTGGGAGGAAGGCTTCAACAAGCAACAGCCGGACGTGCACTTCGAGAATCATCTGAATGGCACGGCCGCCGCCATAGGCGCGCTCTACACCGGAACCGGTGATCTCGCGCTGATGGGCCGGGAGATCTGGCCTCCCGAGGTGGCGGCTTTCAAGGAGGTATTTGACTACCCGCCGACCGGTGTGAACGTAGTCACCGGCAGCTTCAATGTCCGCAATCGCGGATACGCGATCGTGATCTTCGTCCACAGGGACAACCCGCTCTCGAAGCTGACGCTCGCCCAGCTCGACGCGATTTACGGAATCGAGCGCCGTCGCGGTGGAAAGCCCGTGCGTACCTGGGGCGATCTCGGATTAACCGGCGAATGGCGCAACCAGCGGATCAACCTCTACGGGTTGCCGATCGCGCGCGGATTCGCAGAGTACTTCGAAGACACCGTGTTTCTCGGCAGTCAGCTTTGGAAGCCCGAGCTGCGAGAGTTTGCGGATGAGCACGGTTCCAAGGGCGGAGCCACCGACGGTGGGCAGCTGATGCTCGACGCGATGGCAAAGGATCGATACGCGATAGGTTACGCGGGTCTCGTGTATCACAGCCCGGACGTGAAACCGCTCGCCCTGGCGGCTGTAGTCCCGGGGCCGTTCGTCGAGGCAACGCAGGAAAGCGTGGTCAACCACACCTATCCGCTGACACGGATGATCACGATGTTTCTCAACCGCACGCCAGGCAAGCCTGTGGATCCGAAGTTGAAAGAATTCCTTCGTTACGTGTTGAGCCGCGAGGGTCAGGAGGCCGTGATTCGCGAGGGCCACGGTTATCTGCCGATGCTTGCGCCGTTCGCAACGAAAGAGATGAAGAAGGTGGAGGAATAGACGATGAAGAGGGACAGGCTCCGCTCGGCGGCTCTCGCCATCGCGATTTGCGTGCTCGCAGCGAGCTTCGCGGAGGCACAGATTCGCGATCCGCTGGAGGTTCAGAAGGGGCGGGACGTCAAGCTGCAGAAGCGGGGTTCGATCAGCTACTACTCCGAGCGCTGGGACCTCAGTGACCTTCCCGCGTACCAGCCCAACGAGGCGGTCTCCGGCGTGATCCGGCAATGGGGCACCAACTACTTCTCCGACAGCTCGCTCGAGAAGACCTGGGAAGAGGGGTTCCGCAAATTCCATCCCGAGGTCCATTTCGAAACGGATCTGAAGACCGCGCTGGCAGCCATCCCTGCGCTCACGTTCAAACTCGCTGACATCGGCCCCGCCCGGCACATCACTTCCGACGAGACGTTGCTGTTCCAGCGCTACCGCAGCTACCTGCCCACCCAGATCACCGTTGTTACCGGTAGCCTCAATGTACCCGGTTGGAGCTACGCCATCGGTATCTTCGTCAATAAGGACAATCCCCTCGCCAGGCTCACCGCAGAGCAACTCGACGGTATCTTCGGGGCAGAGCGCTCCGGGGCGTTCCAGGGCACGGAATGGAAGACGGACGTCGCGCGGGGTCCGGATAAGAACATCCGCACTTGGGGACAGTTGGGCTTGAATGGCGAATGGGCCGGCAAGCCGATCAACGTGTACGGCTACAACCTCAAATACCACATCCCGACGACATTCGCCGACCGGGTAATGCAGGGAGGCGCGAAGTGGAACGAGAAGCTCACGGAATTCACGAACTACAAGAACGCAGATGGCACGACGCAACTCGAGGGCAAGCAGGTGATGGATGCCGTCAGCCGCGACAAGTACGGCATCGGCTTTTCCGGTATCGGCTTTCTTACGCCGCAGGCCAAGGCAGTGGACGTAGCGCCCCGGGGAAGCACCAACTATGTCGCGTTGAATCTGCAGAACCTGCGCAGCCGCGCGTACCCCCTTTTCGACGAGGTGTACTTCTATCTGGATCGCGCACCAGGCAAGCCGCTCGATCCGAAGATCAAGGAGTACATACGCTACATCCTCAGCCGCGAGGGTCAGGATGCCGTCCAGCGCGACGGGAAGTATTTGCCGCTGACCGCGCAAGTTGTGCGCGAGCAGTTGAAGAAGCTCGATTGATCACAAACGGGAGCAGGCCATGACTTCTTACGGGACTGATACAGGCGGCACGACCATGCTCGGCCGCGCACGCGGCGTCTGCGTTTCGCTGTCACTGCTGGCCCTGTTTGCGGCGGGCGGTGCGCGGTCACAGGCCGACAAGCCGGCGGAAGGTTTAGACCTGCAGCGTGCCCGCTCCCACTTCGTCGAGGCGAAGGGCAAGAAGGTCTTCTATACAAAAAAATGGGACTTGAGCGACCTGCCGAGCTACCGGCCACAGCAGAAACTGAGCGGCACGATCCGCATGTGGGGCAGCAACTACATCGTCGACGGCAATGTGGGACAGTACTGGGAGGAGGGTTTCCGCAAATTTCAACCCGACATCAAGTTTGACTTTCAAATGAAGACAACCGTAGCCGCTGTGCCCGCGCTGGTGTTTGGGGTGGGCGACGTCGGCGTTGGCCGCAAGATCACCTTCGCCGAGTTGCTGCTTTACCAGCGCTACAAGGATCGCGATCCTCTGGAAATCACAGCCGCGACCGGCTCCTACGATGTGTCAGGTTGGCAGCCTGGATACGGAATTGTCGTTCACAAGGAAAATCCCCTGACGCAGCTGACGATGCAGCAGTTGGACGGCATTTTCGGCGCCGAGCGGCTCGGCGGCTGGGAGGGCACGAGCTGGCATCCGGAGTACGCGCGGGGCCCCAAAGAAAACATCCGCACGTGGGGTCAGCTGGGTCTCACTGGCGAATGGGCTGACAAGCCGATCGATGTCTTCGGACTGAACTTGCGCTATCACCAGGCGACGGAGATCTCCGATCGTTTGCTGAAGGCGAGCGACAAGTGGAATGAGCATCTGCGCATCTATGCCAACTTCGTCACGCCTGACGGCAAGTTGGGCCGTTCGCTCAATGACGATCTTTCCAAAGACCGCTACGGTATCGCCTACATCGCCGCTCCGACCCTCAACCTGCCACCCGACCTCAAGATTCTGGCCATCGCGCAGAAACCCGGCGGACCTTACGTCCCCTACACCATGGAGACGGTCCGCGATCGCACATATCCGCTCTACGACGAGATCTACATGTACGTCGACCAGGGGCAGGACAAGTCGATCGATCCGAAGATACGAGAGTTCCTGCGCTTCATCGTGAGCCGGGAAGGGCAGGAGGCGGTACAGCGCGACGGAAAATACCTGCCGCTGACAGCCGCTGCGGCTAAGGAGCAGCTGAGCAAGCTCGTGGCAACCGCACCGGCGGCCGCGGCGTCCAAATGAGCTTCGAGCGGGACCAACAGGGCTCGCTTAAGGTTGGGCGCCGCGCGTTCGTGGGAGCATTGGGGCTGGCAGTCGCGGGCTTCGCGGCGGCGGCGGAAACAGAAGAGCCTCTTCACGTAGATCCGTCCGCGGTCCGTTTTGTAGATTCACTGCCGCCGTACGTGCCTGGCGGCAAGGTATCGGGGACGATCAGCCTGTGGGGACATGGCAGCTTCAAACACGACTTTTTGGGCAAGCTCCTGGGCGCGTGGATCGATGGATTCCAGCGCCACCAGGCTGAAGTGCAATTCGAGAATCGGATGTACGGCACCGCCTCTGCTATTGGCGCTCTTTTCACTGGCGCGGGCAATCTGGCGATCCTCGGGGAGGAGATCAACCCGGCAGCTGCCGCCGCATTCCAACGCGCCAAACGCTATCCGCCCACCGGTATTCAGATCGCCACGGGCAGCCTCGATGTGAGCTTTTTCGACTACGCTCACATGGTCTTTGTCCACGCTGGCAACCCGATCCGGCGGCTCACCGTGGCGCAGCTCGAAGCGGTGTTCGGTACCGAGCACAAACTCGGGCCCGACAACATCCGCACATGGGATCAACTCGGGCTGAGCGTAAAGTGGCACGGCCGGCGCATCCAGCCCTATAGCTGGAAAGTCGACGAAGATTTTGGACTGTTCTTCCGCGCGGCGGTGCTTGGCGGCAGCCATCGATGGAACGTGGATGTGAAAGAGTTCGCTCACGTCACCCGGTCTGACGGCTCTGTCTACGAGCACGGAGCGCAGATACTCGACACGCTGGCGAACGATCGCTTCGGAATCGCCATTTCCAACGTGCGTTACGCGAATCCGCAGGTGAAAGCGCTCGCGTTGGCGAGCCAGGAAGGCGGGCCGTACTACCGCGCGACCCCGGAAAATCTCATTTCACAGAAGTATCCATTGACGCGAATCATTCCCGCATTCATCGATCGCGTGCCCGGCGAGCCCGTTGACCCGAAGTTGCGGGAATTTCTGCGGTACATCCTCAGCCGGGAAGGGCAGCAGGCCCTGGTGACGCACAGTGGCTACCTGCCGCTCAGCGCGGATGCAATCCGCGAGCAATTGGAGAAGTTGGTGTGACGGTGGGCGAGGTGATTCGCGTATGGGGCACCGCGCAAGTACAGTCCCTCGCCCGCCAGTGGGACCTGGGGTTCAGGAAGTCCCATCCACGTGTGCGTGTTGAAAGCCGGCTGACGGGGAGCGACGTTGGTGCGGCGGGCCTGTATACGGGCTTCGCGGACCTCGCCGTGTTGGGCCGCGAGTGTACGGCGTTCGAACGCAAGGCCTTCGAGTGGATCTTCCGCTATCCCCCGGCGCAGATTCAGATCATGACGGGCAGCCTCGATCGTGGTGGGCAAGCTCCGGCGCTCATTGCGTCCGTGCACCGGGACAATCCGCTCGTGCAACTCACCCTCGTGCAGCTCGATGCCATCTTCGGACACGAACGATTGAGCGGTGCGCCCGAGAGCATCCGCACATGGGGCGATCTCGGCCTGACGGGTGAGTGGGCCGAGAAGTCCATCCATCTTTACGCCGACGACGCCGAGAGCGGAACGGGCCGGTTCTTTCGCCACACGGTTCTCGGCGACAGCGCCAGGATGAACTGGGAGCACTTCACGGAGTTCAAGGGGCTCGATGCCAGGCACCGGATTCTGGCGGCCTTGGCGGCCGACCCAGCGGGACTCGCGGTTACGGGCGGATCCACCGAGTTCGTGCCGCAGGTGAAAGCGCTTGCGCTCGCGCGCGATGCTGGCCATGGCGCCGTCGCCGCTTCCCGGGAAAGCCTCATCTGCGGTAGCTATCCCCTGACGCGTGCCGTGTACGCCTATTTCAATCGGCCGCCCGATGCGCCATTGGATGCCAGGCTGAAGGCGTTTTTGCGCTACCTCCTGAGCGAGGAGGCCCAGAGGGATGTCGTGGAGAGCAATGACTATCTTCCGCTCAGCTCTGAGAGCAGGCGTCAGCAGTTGCAGAAGCTGGCGTGAGCTGCCTTTTAACTTCCGTCCATATCCTGAAGGTGAAACGAATGGTAATACTTGCGAGATCTGTGCTTGTTGCGCTCCTCGGAACCTGCGCAACCCTGGCCGCTTCGAGCGCGGCTCGCGCCGCACCCGAGCATCCGAAAAATTGGACGCCGCCGGCCACGAAGATTTACGCCCAGAAACTCTCCGACGAGATTATGGCAACACATCCGGAATTGATCAGCGTCACCTTCCACGGTGTTCCGCCCGGCCAGGCAGACACATACACGATGTTTGCCGGGTCCTATCCGGATCGCATCGGGAACGCGGATGATCCAGACGACGTCGATATCAGCAAGAAAGGCATCACCATCCTCGATCCGCGCTGGCACCGAACAAATGACACCCTGAAGAAGTTCGTCATGATGCTGCCGCTGCGAGACGCATCCGGGGAGAATGTCGGAGAAATCGTCATTGCCTACAAGAATCCTGCGGACAGCGGCAAGACCGAAAAAGACTTCTTCCTGGCCTCAACCCGTCTGCGCGACAGCTTGATGAAGAAGATTCCGAGCTATGGCGTCTTATTCGAGCCGGGCAGATGAGGATCTGGCGAAACTTCTGACTCACCCTGGATGATTTGCGACGGACGCCCGCGCCCGCGGCTGCGCGGAGCGCTCGTCGCGGCTATTCTCCTATTCAGTTTCGATTAAGGTTCGAGTGGCAGCATCGCTTGGACTGCGACAAATCGGTTCCTGGTGCCGGGGGGAAAGGCATGACATCCGAGCGCGGATTCGCTGTATCTGTTCGCCGACGCTGGCGTAATCCAGGCTGGAGGCACGGGCTGCTACTCTGTCTTCTCAGCCTGCATGCGACGTTCGCCCACGGGCATACGTCTGCCGATGAGGCGCAGCCACTGGAGCACCTGACGCTCGTTGCTCCGTCGGACCCTGGCGGCGGGTGGGACTCCACGGCACAGGCGATGAAGCAGGTCCTCGAGGGCGAAGGCATCGTTCAGTCCGTGGACATCGAATACGCCCCGGGCGCGGGGGGCCTCGCTGGGATCTCGAAATTCGTCAGCTCCCGGCGCGCAGACGGTCAGACCCTGTTAGTGGGTGGCATGGCCATGGTGGGCGCGGCCGTCTCCCGGCATGCTCTGTCTGCACTCAATGAAATGACCCCCATAGCGCAGATCACATCGGACGCCGACGTTGTCGTGGTCCCCGCGTCATCGCCGTATGGCAACCTCGACGATCTGCTCGCCGCCATGCGGCGTAACCCCGACGCCATGCGCTGGGCCGGCGGGTTGGTCGGGGGCTCGGACCACCCCACAATGTGGCTCCTCGCCCGCGCGGCCGGCGTGGTTCCAGAGCTCATGCGCTACGAGTCCTTTCAAGGCGCGACTGAGGTGGCGACCCAACTCGCCAGCGGGCGATTTTCGGCGGGGATCGCAGGCTACAGCGAGTTCCACAGCTTCATCCGCAGTGGCAAGCTGCGAGGCCTCGCGATGGTTTCCCGCCAGCCGATCGAAGGCGTGAACATCCCGACGTTTCGGGAGCTCGGCATCGCCGGGGTTTCGATTGCCAACTGGTGTGGAGGTTTTGCGCCGCCTGGGATCAGCGAGAGCAATAAGTCTCGCCTTGCCGACGCAATTCAACAGATGGTGCACAGTCCACGATGGCGAGCGACGCTCGCGCAATTCCATTTGCGCAGTGCGTATCTCGGCGCTACGGAGTTCCATCAGCTCGTGCGCCAGGAGCAGATACGCATCTCGAAGGCGGAGAATACGGCGGTCGCGGAACCGAACCTGAGGCGCCTCTCGAAGCTATGGGAACATCGGCTTGCAGCGATGCTGGCGCTTGCCGGGGGGATTGTCGCACTGTTCATTGCCCTTTGCTGGCAGAAGCTCACGGCCCGACACCGTGAGGAGACTCTCGGGCGCGCGTTGCAGGAGCTCTCACAGGAAGTCGAGCGACGGACTCGGGAGTCCTTGCAGCGGATGCAGGACATTGCGGCCGTCCGAGTTGGGATGAACGCGCAGATCGAGCGCGAATTCGACCGTTGGGGCCTCACGCGTGCTGAACGTGGCGTGGCCCACCTGATGCTGAAGGGATTGCGCCTCAAGGACATCGCCCGGGCTCGCAACACGAGCGATCGCACCGTCCGTCAGCAGGCGCAGGCAATCTACCGCAAGGCAGGGCTCGACGGTCGCACGGATCTGTCCGCTTATTTTCTCGAGAGCGTGCTAGGCGCGCCGGAGCTCGATTCCGATACAGACCCCTCCACCGGTAGCGCCGTGAGTCAGCCGTTACAGGTGGCACAGCGCGCGGATTCTGCTCGGACGGGTGGTGTCGTTTCCAAGATCAACCGAAAGCCCAGATACCGCCCTACGACCGCTCGCAGGCCGCCCGTAGTACCACTCGCTGCGACTACCGACTTACGGTAGCCCCCGACGGTGTGCCGCAGTGACGTACGTCCGGGTGGCAACTACGGCCGCGACCAACACTGCACCAGGTTAGCGGGCCAGCTCCTCACGCAAGTGTTAAGTGTCTGACGGAACACTAGTACATTCGAGCTATTTTCAAGTCGCCGTTGCGCATGCAACATGTCCCCACAGAACTACGGTGCAGGTAAGCGAGGGGGCCACGAATGCGCTATTTTCCCAAACATCTGTACGTTTGGGTTGTCTTCGCGATCCTGCTGGGTGGCGCTGTAGGATATTTTGCGCCGCACGTGGCCGTGGTCCTGAAGCCGCTGGGAGACGGCTTCGTCTCGCTGATCAAGATGGTGGTGGCGCCGGTGATTTTTATCACTGTCGTACTAGGCATTGGCAGTGCAGCAGATATCAGGAAAGCCGGACGCGTCGGCATCAAGAGTCTCCTCTACTTCGAGATCGTCTCTACGCTCGCCCTGGTCCTGGGTCTGCTGGCCGTTCATCTTTTGCGGCCAGGCGCTGGTTTCAACGTGGACCCTGCTGCGCTCGACTCGAAAGCCACAGCAGACTACATCACGCAAGCGCAATCCCAGGGCGTTGCGCCATTTCTGTTGCACATCATCCCTAAGACCTTTGCGGACGCCTTCAGCGGCAGCGGCGATCTGCTCCAGGTGGTGCTCGTAGCGGTGCTGTTCGGGCTCGCGCTGTCGCGCGCGGGCAAGGCTGGCGCTCCGGTGGTCGGTTTTCTGGAGTCGCTGTCCGCCGTCTTCTTCGGCATGGTTGGCCTGATCATGCGTCTTGCCCCGATAGGGGCGGGCGCAGCAATGGCATTCACGATAGGCAAGTACGGTGTCGCCAGCCTCGGGCCGTTGCTGAAGCTCCTGGGTACCGTCTATCTGGCGTGCGCGCTGTTCGTCTTCGGCGTTCTGGGCGTCGTCGCCAGACTTGCGGGTTTCAGCATTCTCAACTTCCTTCACTATCTGCGCGAGGAGCTGTTGCTGGTCCTGGGAACGTCCTCCTCGGAGTCCGCGCTGGTTCCCTTGATGCAGAAGTTGGAGCGTCTGGGCTGCTCCAGGTCCGTGGTCGGCCTCGTGGTGCCGAGCGGATATTCATTCAACCTGGATGGAACCAACATCTATCTCACGATTGCGGCACTGTTCATCGCCCAGGCCTTGAACGTTCCGCTCACCATGAGCCAGGAAGCAACCCTGCTCGGCGTTGCGATGCTCACTTCCAAGGGCGCATCGGGCGTCACCGGCGCAGGCTTTGTCACCTTGGCCGCCACATTGGCGGTCGTGCCATCGCTTCCAGTCGCAGGCCTCGCGCTGATTCTCGGGATCGACCGTTTCATGAGCGAGGCACGAGCGCTCACCAACATGATCGGCAACGGCGTGGCGACCATAGTCGTCGCCCGTTGGGAAGGTGAGTTGGATTTCGCCAGGCTGAATCGCGAGCTAGCGGGTGGGCGCACGCGGGTGGCCAGACTGGCTACCTCGCCGGACCACGCCGCAGATCAGAGCGCTGGGGGGTAGGGACAAGAGGACGCTCGTGACGGAATCTCCGCGTCGCGTCCGGTGTTGAATATCGCTGTTGAGGGGGGACTATGATTCGCAGATCCGTAATTATATCGATCATTCTCGCGGGCGCACCGCTGGCCTTCGCGCCACTGCATGCGGCGGAGGACCAGACACCGTCGGAAAGCAAGGCGGCGGTCGCAGGTTCAGAGCCCGAGGCGGCGTTGGAGGAAGTTGTCGTACGCGGCCGTTTCCTGCAGACGACGAGCACCAGCGCGATGAAACTGAACACACCGGTGTTGGACACGCCGTTCTCGGTCTCCGCCTACTCCGAGTCGTTCCTGAAGTCGCTCGAAGCGCAGAGCCTGCAAGACACTTATAACTATATGAACGGAGTGAAGA
Source organism: Gammaproteobacteria bacterium (assembly GCA_028293745.1). Classification (GTDB taxonomy): domain Bacteria; phylum Pseudomonadota; class Gammaproteobacteria; order Steroidobacterales; family Steroidobacteraceae; genus 13-2-20CM-66-19. The sequence continues at coordinate 15,307 of JAQGOF010000015.1, forward strand.
AGGCGGGCCAGACTGCCTACGATCTGACCTTGCGCGGCTTCAAGACGAGCGGCGACGACAAGAACGCCATCATGGTTGATGGGCTGCCGGGCCTGACCGCCCGTTACAGTTCGCCACCCACCGTGGCACTGGATCGCGTGGAGCTCGTGAAAGGTCCGATGTCCGTGTTGTATGGGCAGATACAGCCGGGCGGGTTCGTCAACATGATTACGAAAAAGCCGCAGGCCGTCGCTGCCCGCGTCATTGACATCCGCGCGCAATCTTATGCCATGCAGGACAGACCTCGGTTTGGTGATGCCAGCGGGGTGACCGGCTCCGTGGATCTGACCGGGCCGATTGATACCGACAAGCGATTCCTGTACCGATTCGTGGGTGAATACGGTCAGCGCGATGGATTCCGCGACAACACGTACGAGCGGGGTCCCTACCTTGCTCCCAGTCTCAGCTGGGTCATTTCGGACAATTCGCTTGCAAACATCGCCTACGAATATCGCAAGGTGAAGGGATCCTTCGACACCGGCGTCATCGCGCCGGGAACGCCAGTGGTCAATGCCGCCGGCGCCTTCACAGGTGCAGTCGCGCCAGCCACCACGGTCGGCAACGTTCCGCGCACGACGCGTTACCAGGAGCCCGGAGATTATCGAGTGGAAACCGGTCAATCTCTTTCGGCATCGTTTGTTCACCACTTCGATGGCGGACCGACGTGGAACACCGCTGCGCGCTCGGTCTACAGCGAGAGCTTTCAGGATGAGCACAGCCCGACCGGTCAGGCAGTAACCACGGCTGCCAACGCGCATACGACGCCTAACTTCACGACGAGTCCGCCCGGCACCCAATACATCGTGCGGCGCGCGCGCCGACTGGAAACCCGGCGGACTTACAATTTCGTCGATAGCAACATAGTGGCAAGCGCTGACACGGGACCCATCCGGCACCAGATCGTCGCTGGGATCAACGGCGGACGCGACACCACATGGGAGAACCGGCTCGGATTCGTCAGTGGCAGTGGTTGCACGGGCGCGGCCGGGCAACTCACCGCGGCCCAATGCGCAAGCCAGAACATTGCGATATTCGATCCGGTGTATGGCCTCATATCGCCCGCGGTGGCTACGAGTGCATTCGGTTCCGCCAGCGACAAGTTGAATCAGACAGACACAGGATTTCTCACCAACAGTGCCGGGCTCTACGTGTCCGACCTGCTCAGCTTTGGCGAGCACTGGAAGTTGAGTCTGGGCGCGCGTGCCATGCACGAGGATACGGTGACCCGCGAGGATCGCACCAAGAACACCCGCTACGAGTCAACGGCCAGCAAATCTCTCATACCCTCGGCCGGCCTGCTGTATGAGCCGAACAAGCACTGGACGCTATATGGGAGTTACTCCCAATCCTATGTTCCGGCGCAGGCGCAGTTCCTCAATCGCGTGGGTCAACCGGGAACCTTCAAGCCCATCACCGGCAAGCAGGTGGAGCTCGGATTGAAAACGGAGGATCTGTTCGACAGCAAGCTGAGCGGTTCGGTTGCTTTTTTCCGGATCCGGCGTCTGGACACTTTGATTTCCGTCGCAGCGGCGGATCAGCTTGCCTATTTCGGTGCCGCCTGCACCGGAGTGCCGGACGGTGAGAATTGCTACTTTCAGGGCACCCAGGAGGAATCCAAGGGCGCGGAGCTCGAGCTGAATGTGCACCCGCTGGAGAACTGGCAGACGACAGTGGGCTATTCATATATAGACGCGATAGTGTCCAAGGCCCCAATCGCGGCTCAACAGGGTTCCCGCCTGCTGAACACGGCGCGCAACAGCGGCAATCTGTGGACGCGTTACGACATTCCGTCGGGTTTCGCCCGAGGCTTGGGCATCGGCGTGGGCGTGGTGTATTCGGGCGATCGGGCCGGAACTGTGCCGACCTCCACCAATCCGAGCGTACTGCTTCTACCTTCGTACATCACTGTCGATCTGGCAGTAAACTATATCCTGCGCAACTATGCCTTCAATTTGAAGGTCGGAAACCTTCTCGACAGGTCATACTACGAAAGCATTGGCCAGGGAACTAACGGCGTCAATCAGCTGGCGCCCGGCGCCGGCCGTCTCGTGACTTTGTCGATGCGAGCGACGTTTTGAAGGTGAGCCTGGGTTGCAGGCGCGCGCCTTGCGCGCGCCTGCATGCGAGTGTCAGGAGATGGACGCGACCAAGATTCTCATCGCCGATGATCACCCGCTGTTCCGCGCGGCGCTATCCTTTGGGTTGCGCGAGCTGTTTGCGCACGCAGAGATTTTCGAAGCTGCGAGCTTCGCGCTCCTGGAGGCAGCGGTTGCGCAGCACCCGGATGTGGAGTTGGCGTTGCTGGACCTGAGCATGCCCGGCGCCAAGGGGCTGTCGTCGCTGATCTATTTGCGCGGGGAGCGTCCGGAGACCCCGGTGCTGGTTATCTCCGCCAACGACCAACCGCGCACAGTACGCCGTGCACAGCAGTTCGGTGCCGCAGGGTTTATTTCCAAGGCCGCCCCTATGCCTGTGCTGCAGCAGGCAATCCGGGCGGTGATGGCGGGGGACGAGTGGTTCCCAGGGGAGAAGGCCGGGAAAAGCGAAGACGACGCGCGTCTCGCTACTCAGCTCGCGCACCTGACACCCCAGCAGTTCCGGGTCCTGATGTGCGTGTCAGACGGAATTGCCAACAAGCAGATCGCAACTCAACTGGGCTTGTCTGAGAACACAGTGAAGGTGCACATCACAGCGATCCTCCGCAAGTTGGAGTGCTCGAGCCGTACGCAGGCAGCGGTACTTGTAAAAGCGTTGGCGACGGACGATGTGGCACCTCCCGACAGAGGTGATTTAGTGGACCTCGCCGCGGACGAGTAGCTGCTTCATCAACGCCCTCAATGAAGGCGGGCGTAGCGGTTTGTGCAGGAATCCCCAGCCTCGCGAGCGCGCATCTTCCTCCACTGCAGGATCGCGTTCCGCGGTGAGGAGAATTATCGGAGGGCTCGAGCTCCAGCGCGCGCAGAGTTCACGCAGAACCTCGGGTCCGCTTTGTTTTCCGAAATGGTAGTCGAGGATCAGCAGGTCCGGTGCCGCACTCGTTGCCGCCAACTCGGCCCCATCGGACGCGCCTCCGGCCGTAACTACCCGACATCCCCAGTGCTCCAGTAGTGCGCGGGTAGCGTCCCGCACCCGGGGGTCATCGTCCACACACCACACGGAACGACCGTGGAGCACAGAGTCGTCCTGGGGTAACGATGCCTTGGGTGGCGATACGACGCATGCGGAGTCGCCGAGGGGGAGCGTTAACGAAAACATACTGCCGCGTCCCACCCAGGAGCGCAGGGCAACAGTGTGCCCAAGAAGACGCGCGATGCGATCAACAATTGCCAGCCCCAGCCCGGTACCCCCTTCGGCTTGCTCGACAGCGTCGTCCAGCCGCCGAAACTCCTCGAAAATTTCCTGCCAGTGGCACTCCGGAATGCCCGGTCCGGTGTCCCAGACTTCGATGCGAAGACAGTCGCCACGACGACGGCAGCCGAGTAACACTCCACCGCGCCGCGTGTATCTGATCGCGTTGGAGAGGAAGTTCTGCAAAATCCGACGCAACAATGCCTCATCACTACGCACCACCGCGAGAGTCTTGAAGCAGCGTAGCTCGAGTTCTTTCGCCTGCGCCAGGATACGGAAATCCCGCGTGAGCGCCTCGAACAGCGCAGCGATGGGCAGGTCGCGCACATGAGTTGGCATCGTTCCGGACTCGAGCCGGGAAATGTCCAGCAAGCCGGAGAGAATGGTGTCCTGCGCGGCCAGCGAGTCCTCCACATTGCGCGCGAGCTGGAGTGATTCGGGTTCCGTCAGTCGGTCACGTACCGCTGACACGAACATCCGGGCGGCATTCAGCGGTTGTTGGAGGTCGTGGACGGCGGCGGTGACGAAGCGGGTTTTGGACCGGTTGGCTCGCTCGGCATCGCGCTTGGCTTCCTGCAGTTCCTGGGTGCGTTGTTCCACACGTTGCTCGAGCGTGGTCGCCAACGTTCGTAAATCGCGGGCGGCGCTCTTATATGAGGTGATATCTGCATAGCTGGTGACGAAGCCACCGCCCGGCAGGGGATTGCCGCGGATTTCGAGCACCGTTCCGTCCGGTCGCTCCCGCTCAAACCGGTAGGGGTGGCCCGCGCGAAGATGCTCGATACGGCGGCGGACCGCCTCCTCAGGGTCGCCCGGGCCCATGAGGCCGCGGCGGGCATTGTGGCGGAGGATATCTTCGATTGGCCGGCCCGTCCGGATCAGGTCCGACGGCAACCGAAACAACTCGACGTAACGGCGGTTGCAGGCGGTGAGTCGCAGCTGCGCATCGACCACACTAACCCCCTGTGGCAGATGCTCCAGGCTTTCGACCTGTCCCAGGTTGGCGAGGCTTGCCGCCTGTACGAGGCTATCCTGGGCGGTGCGCAGGGCGGCCGTGTGCTGCCGCACCAACTCTTCGAGCTCCTCGCGGCTGCGCTGGCGGAGCCGTGCGGTGCGCATGCGCTGCCGCAGAAACAAGGCGAGGAAAACGGCACTCAGCCATATGCCTGCAGCTGCAAGCTCAGCAACACGTGCCACAGCGGTGCCGCTGCGCATGTTGTCGAGGGCATGCAGGGTCCAGCCCTCACGCGCCAAGGGCAGGGACTGCCACAGATAGTCGCCGGCAATCCCGGGCTCGTCGAACTGGATTCGCCGGCCATCGTCCCCGAGATTCTCAATGAGCCGACCGTGCACGGGGCGCAGTGACTGCGACGCAAATTGTTGGGTCGCTTCGAGCTCACTGCGCTGGTTTGCGGTGAGCGGCGCGAGCACGCGATAGCGCCAAGCGGAGTTGCTCGCGAGGAACACGACCCCATTGGGATCGGTGACCAGCACTGTGTGGGTATTGTGGAGCCATTGCCGCTCGATGTCCCGAAGATCCAACTTGATGACCAGCGCTCCGATGAGCTTTCCGGACGTCTCGCGCAACGCTTTCGACAGGAAATAGCCCGGCACCCCCGTGGTGTGTCCGACCCCATAGAAGCTGCCATCGTCCTGGTGGGCAAGCTGGCGAAAGTAGGGACGGAAGCTGTAGTCGTGGCCAACATTGCTTTGCGGCAGACTCCAGTTGCTCGCCGCGATGCAGTGGCCCGCGGCGTCAAGCAGAGTCAACGTGGAGGTCGTCGCCACACCGTTGACACTTTCGAGCTTGCGGTTGAGGCCCCTCTGGCGCTCGGAATTGAGTCCGCCGGTCAGCGCGGTGTGCAGGTCCGGGTCCAGGGCCAACACCGCGGGAAGCGCGCGATAGTGCTCGATGTGTCCCTCGAGCGCACTCGCGTAGAGGCTCAGGTGCGGGCGCATCTGCGCCGCTTCCTCCCGCAAGAGGCGGTTACCGGCTTCTTGCGCCGCCAGGTACATCACCAGAGCAGTGGTACCCGCCAACGCGGCCAGCAGCAGTGCCGTGCGCAGGTGCGATAGGGTCAGGGTCTTGGTGGCAAACAGATTAGGTGCGGCCCTGGCGAGCGATCTGGGCTGTTCCCCGACAGTTTAGACGAGGGTGAATGGCCTCACAAGGGTTTCATCTGTAACGCCCACCAAGACTCCTGACATCGCATGTAAGTACCGAGGACGGATAGTGGCAGTCGACACCTCTGCCCTGCAGGATCTGGATCCGCACACCCATGAATGCGATTGTCCTCGTCGCCTTGAAGCGGCCCTACACCTTCGTCGTGTTAGCAATACTGATCCTCGTGTTCGGCGGACGCGCCGCCCTGCGCACTCCAACGGACATTTTCCCCAACATAGGGATCCCCGTAGTCGCGGCCATCTGGACCTATAACGGTCTGACGCCGGAGGACATGTCGGGACGGGTCGTTTATTACTACGAACGCGCACTCACCACGACCGTCAGCAACATCGAGCACATCGAGAGCCAGTCACTCTACGGTCGCGGCATCGTCAAGATCTATTTCCAGCCGGGTACGGATGTGGCGGCGGCGCAGGCACAGGTGACTGCGGTTTCACAAACCGTGCTGAAGCAGATGCCGGCGGGGATTACCCCGCCGCTCGTGCTGTCATACAACGCCTCATCGGTGCCGGTGCTGGCCCTGCAGATCTCATCGAACCAGCTGACCGGATCGCAGCTGTATGACATGGCCTCCAACCTGATCCGCCCAATGCTGGTGTCGGTACCGGGCGTGGCGGTTCCCGCACCCTATGGGGGAACCCCCGCCAACGTGCAGGTGGATCTCGACCAGCAGAAGCTGCTGGCGCACGGTTTGTCGGCGCAGGACGTATCACAGGCTCTGGCAAAGCAGAATATAGTGCTGCCGGCGGGTGACCAGAAGATAGGGGCGCTCGACTTCCTGGTCGAGACCAACGCGTCGCCGGTGAATGTGGCTTCATTCAACGCGCTTCCGATCAAACAGGTGAACGGCGCGGTCGTGACCGTGGGCGACGTCGCCCATGTGTATCTCGGCGGCCCGCCGCAGACCAACTCCGTACTGGTCCGTGGGCAGCAGGCGGTGCTACTGGAAGTACTCAAAGCAGGGGATGCCTCGACGCTCGCGGTGGTCGCGGGTGTCAAGGCAAAAATACCTCAGATCCTGCGGACTTTGCCGGCCGGGGTGAAGATCACCACACTGAACGATGCCTCAACCTTCGTGCGCGCTTCGGTGGAAGACGTCGTACAGGAGATGGTGACTGCGGCCCTGTTGACCGGACTCGTCGTCCTGCTGTTTCTCGGCTCCGGGCGCTCGACCTTGATCGTCGCGACTTCAATCCCGCTGTCGATTCTGTGCTCGATCCTGGCCCTTGCCTGGTGCGGTCAGACCATCAACGTGATGACGCTGGGCGGCCTGGCGCTTGCAGTCGGCATTCTGGTCGATGACGCCACGGTGATGATCGAAAACATCGATGCGCATCTGGCGACCGGCATGGAGCTGCGGCAGGCGATCATCGAAGCGGCGAACCAGATCGTGATTCCAACCTTCGTCTCCACGCTGTGCATCTGCATCGTGTGGTTGCCACTGTTCCAATTATCGGGCGTCGCCGGCTACCTGTTTCTGCCGATGGCTGAAGCCATCATCTTCGCGATGCTCGCCTCCTTCATCCTCTCACGCACGCTGGTGCCGACTCTGGCGGCCTATCTGCTGCCTGCGCAGGTTGCGGCGCATAAGGCGGGCAGCGAGCCGAAAGGCCGCTTCGGCCGGTTCCAAGCGGGGTTCGAGCGGCGCTTCGATCGGTTTCGCGACCGCTACCGAGAGCTGCTAGCCAAGGTGGTTGAACGGCGCGGCCGATTCATCGTCGGTTTCCTGGCGGTGGCGATCGGCTCGCTGGGCCTGTTGGTGCCCTGGCTGGGGCGCGATTTCTTCCCGGGTATCAAGTCCGGCGAGATCGACATGCATTTCCGTGCGCCGATCGGGCTACGCCTCGAAGAGGCCGGCAAGGTCGCCTCGCTGGTGGACACTGCCATTGGCAGGTTGCTGCCGGGCCATGTCACCAATGTGATCGACAACTGCGGCCTGCCGACCAGCGGTATCAACCAGGCCTACA
>JAQGOF010000062.1 GCA_028293745.1 Gammaproteobacteria bacterium
GCCGGCAGCGCCACAATCCCACTTCCATGCGACAAGGGGGCCGCATGAATGACGACCTCGCCGGGCTGAATGTTGTAAATATCGGCGAGATAGTTCATGACGACGACGCGAATCATCCGATGCGTCCAGATCGCCCCCTTGGGTCGGCCGGTGGTTCCCGAGGTGTAGAACAACCAACATGCTTCCGCGGCATCGACCGCAACCGGCTCCTCCAGATGTGCCGCAGGCGCGAGCAACTCACGGTAGTCTGTTGCGCCGGCCACGCTGGCAGTACAGATGCGCTGCTGCAGGTTTGCAAACGCATCTCGGTGCTCCGTAAAGCCGTCCTGATATTCCGGCCCGTGAATGAAAATCTTCGCCTCCGAGTTATTGACGATATAGCCCATCTCCCTCGGGTGCAGCCGTGCGTTGATTGGCACCACGATGAGCCCAGCCGCAAAGCAGCCATACACCACTTCGAGGATGCGCGGGCTGTTCGCAAGACAGAAGGCGACCCGGTCTCCACGACTCAATCCGCGAGCGAGCAGATTGCCGCCGATCGCAAGCGCCCGCTCATGGAACTCCTGATACGTGATCGCCTCGGCACCCTGAACGAGTGCGTGCTGGGAGGGAAGGCGGCGCGCAATGTTGGTTAGGAAGGCGAAGGCGTTCATGGACCGGTTCGACTCATTCGTCAGCGGGACACATTGGAACGCCGAAACCAGGCGCACGGCCGATACTGCGGCTGGGTGGTCGGCGGCGCCGCGAGCTCGACCGCCTGGTCGCACACGTAGCTGCCCCAATCCCCCGCCGCATCGGGTAACAGCCGCGCAAGCAACTGCACACCCTCCTCGAGCTTGATTACGCCCAGCGCATACGGGAGGTCGGCCTCGAAGCCCTCGGGTGCCCCCATGCGCAGCACTGTAAAACTATGTAGCCGGCCGCGACCGGTTGAGCGCTGCCAGTGCAGGTTCTCGGATTGACAGAACGGACACGCATAGCGCGGATACATGTTGAGTTTGCGGCATTCGGCGCATTTCTGAATGAGCAGCTCGCCGCGCTCCAAACCTTCACGGAAGGCGGCCACGATGGCAGTGCTCATGCGCTGACCCCAGATGCGACCCGCTCCAACAACAACACCTGTGCATCCATGTAGCTGCCTCCGGTCCCGCCGACGATGCAGCGCTCGCAGCCGTTGATCTGCCGCTCGCTCTCGGCGCGCCACAACAATTGCCGGACCCCTTCGATGAGCAACGCCATGCCGCCGCCCACGCCGGTATGTCCGGCCGAGAGCAGCCCGCCGTTGGTATTGCACGGAAACTTTCCACCGGGCGTGGAGTTCTTGGCGAACCAACGAGCGCCTTCGCCCCCTTCCGCGAGGCCCAGCCCCTCGACCGCGATGGCCGTCACCGCTGCATAGGAGTCGTAAATCTCGGCAAAATCCGCATCCTTTGGTCCCCATGCCGACTGTTCGTACGCACGCTTCGCGGCGGTGGGCCAGCCAAGCACCGCAAGATCTGCCTCCTGGCCGATGCTGTAATGACTGACACAACCTCCAGACCCTGCGATGCGCACGGTCGCGCGGATTCCCCGTTTTGCGGCGTTCTGCGCGCTCGTCATGACAAAGGCGGCCGCCCCGTCGGCGAGCATAGGACACTCCATCGCATGAAGGGGGTCCGCGATCATCCGGGAAGCGAGGACTTGCTCCACGGTCAAAGACTTACCCTTGTACATGGCATTGGGGTTCAACTGCGCCCATTGGCGCAGCGCCACACACATCGCGGCCATATCAGAGGGACTCGAGCGGGAAGCATGCATGTAGCGGCGAGTGATCAGCGCGCCAATCGCATTGAACTGCAATCCCGTGGGCAGCTCCCATTCGCCCGGAATGCCGTTCTTGCTCAGCATCGTGACCATTTCGGCGAGATTGGCAGAGCCCCAGCGCTCGCACTGCAGCACGAGAACCGTGCGGGCGTGACCGCTGGCGATTAAACCACTGGCAACCCGCACCGCGTTGTCACTGGTGGAGCCACCGGAATGCACCATGAAGCTCGCCTTCGCGTGACCGTTAAGTCCCAGCTCCTCAACCAGGCGAGAGAAGATCAAATCCGCCTGATCATTGAAGGAGTGCAGGTTCGGGATCAGGATAATCGTGTCTACATCGCGCGGAGCCATTTGCGCGTCCTTCAGCGCGCGTAACGCGACCAACGTCAAGTCACCGATGAAGGATCGCTGCGGGTACCGTCCTGAGGGGAGTTCCCCCACGCCCACGAAAACCGGGTCCTCCGGTGACCCCTTTCCGATCTTCACGGGGCCGGATTCACTCATCCCGGGTGCTCCCGGCCGAGCGTCTGCGCGCGAGCATCACTTGCTTGAACGCCATGACCTCCTCCTCACGCTGATTCCGAACCGAATAGTTGACGTGTAGAACGCCATATTTTGGATTGTCACCCGGCTGCAGCTCGACCACTTGGGCATGGACCCGGAGCGTATCGCCAGGAATTACGGGTTTGAGGGCCTTCAAGTGCTCAATCTCCACCAGCGCGACAATCGCGTTTCCATAGAAGCCGCTCGTACCCACCAGGCCCACCGCAATGGCAAAGGTCAAAGGACCGTGCGCTATGCGGGTGCCGAATCGGGTTTTCTTCGCGTACTCCTCGTCGGTGTGCAGGGGGTAGTGATCGCCGGTCAAACCGGCAAACGTGGTGAGATCCCCCACATCGATCGTTCGCCCCCGCGTCACCAGCACCTCGCCCGCGACGAAGTCCTCGAAGTATTTATCCTGCGGATCGCTCCAGCTACGGCCGGCCATCATCTACCTCGCGCATCGCGGCGCTCGGCCCCCCCCACAAGGCTGGGTACTTACCGAACAACTATTTGTTTTAGAGTACCGAAGCTATAGGGGCAGTGTCAACAGACAACGGGGCCGCAATCGCCACCTATCCAAGGGCAGGTCGGGGCACGGCGGATCAGACGTATCCTCCTCTTCGGCTGCAAACGGGATACGCCTGGGCTCCAGCGCGAACCTGTTAGTTAAAGGGGGCAGTCATGATCATGGGTCTGAAAGTCGAAGGGCAGCAGGGATCGGACTCCAGCGCCCGTCCGCTGCCGGTCAGCTCCTCCGTCGGGTACGAAATCCACGAGTTCCTCGCTTGGGAGGCTCTGCTGTTGGACCACCGACGTTATGGTGAGTGGTCAGCTTTACTCTCGAGGGATTTTGTCTATCACAGCCCCATCGGGCTGTTTCCCGACGACGCCGATCAGGCGCGGCCGCGGCAGGTAAATCCTCATCAGGAGATAGACTACAACTTCATTCTCGCGCGCGTTCGGGACGTGGAGAGCCAACCGCGCACCGCGACGGCCGACCCCTCGTTCCACGTGCATCGCCTGATCACGAATGTCATTGTCTCGCCCGCGCATTGTTCAAAAGAGTTTGTCGTGACGAGCTATGTGCTGCTCACCTGCGCACGAGACAACGAGCCCGAGGGCAGGTTGCTGACTGTCGAACGTAACGACTGCCTGCGCCGTAGATCGACCTCGTATCAAATCGCACGGCGTGAGGTTCGGCTCGCGCAGATTCCGCCCGAAATGCTGCACCTGGTGAGCTTCCTATAACGAGGCCCACCAAATTGCCCACGCGGACGAGTCGCATACCCGGCTATGGCGACGTACATCTGGCGGTTGACTTCGTAGGCGATAGTCGGGCGAAACCAGTGATCCTCCTGCACGGTGGAGGGCAGACTCGTCATGCATGGGGGACGGCGGCTCGCGCCCTTGCCGAGCGTGGATATCAAGCGTTAGTCGTGGATTCCCGCGGTCATGGCGACAGCGACTGGTCCCCTGCTGTTGATTACTCCATGAAGGCCTATGTCGCAGACCTGATGTCGATCATTCAGTGCCTCGACACGGCACCTGTCCTCGTAGGCGCCTCGATGGGAGGCCAGATCGCGATGACCACCGCCGCCGACCACCCGACGGCGGTCCGTGCGCTGGTCCTGGTCGATGTCACGCCCCGGATCGACAGAGAAGGACGCGCGCGCATCCTGGGATTCATGCGCTCACACCCGCAAGGCTTTGCGAGCCTCGAGGAGGCTGCCGATGCCATCTCCGAATACCTGCCACATCGCCCCAGACCTACGGATCTATCCGGTTTGAAGCGCAATCTGCGACTGCGTGACGACGGCAGGTTTCACTGGCACTGGGACCAGCGGTTTCTCGCCACTTACGAGCCCGATGCCGACGAGGCCGAGCAACGCTACTGCGAAGCTGCCCGCAGGATTCGAGCTCCTACACTGTTGCTGCGCGGCTCTCAAAGTGAAGTCGTCACGCTCGAGAATGTGGAGCACTTTCGAAAGTTGATTCCGCATGCCGAATTTTTCGACGTGCACGGGGCTGCACACATGCTCGCAGGCGACCGTAACGATGCCTTTAACGCGGCCGTGATCGAGTTTCTCGAGCGGATCTGAGGTTTGCCTCACCCTGAAGGCGCGCGCCAAACGGAGAATTACACAT
>JAQGOF010000103.1 GCA_028293745.1 Gammaproteobacteria bacterium
CGAGGGCTGAAGTCGATGTTGCCGCTGCTGCGGCCAGCACGGCGGCCCTCATTAGAAATGAACGATACTCGTATCTCATATCTCCTCCAGCTTATGGTTCTCGAGCAATACGACGGTCTCCCCTGCAGGCAAACCAATACGAGTGATAGCAGGTGAACCCATCCGTGGCACTACACGCTGGCGGGCGCATGTGTGACACGCTCTATTTTCGGCGCATATCAATACACCCGCTCAGACCGGCCTGCAACCGCAAACGTTGGAGGAACGTGGCGCTGCGGCGTAGGATGAAGCCTAACGAGCCCGACACTGTGTCAGGAATGGGAATGTCATGGCTGAACGAACCGATACCGTGCGGGAATTGGCCATCCGGCGAACCCGGATCCCGACCTCGGTCGCGCTGTCGGTATCAGCCGCTCTATGTTGGTGCGCACTTCCGGCACATAGTGATCCATTGCCGAACGATTACCCGACCACCGCCCGCGTGGACTTCGTTCAGGATTGCATCGGACGCCACGGCGGGAAGCTCGAGGATCTATATAAGTGCTCGTGCGTGATCGATCGGCTGGCGGAGAAACTGAGCTACGACGACTACGTGGAAGCCTCTACGTTTGCCCACTATTCGACCCTTCCAGGCGAAGGCGGCGGCATCTTCCGGGATCCGGATCGGGCCAAGGAGCGGGCAAAGCTGTACCGAACACTCGAGGCGAATGCCTACAAGGCGTGTGGGTTGCCGCCGCCGGGAAGCGGAGGAAAGTAGCGCGACGACGCCCGTCACATAACTATGGGCGGGCGTCGCACCATGAGCTCAACCGCGGCTGTCCAGCACAACGCCCCAAGGCGATTTTCCTACAGCGACCTTCTTGACGACCTGCAGGGTCGTTGTATCAATGATGGTTACATCGTTGGATGAGCCGTTTGCCGTGTAGAGCCGCTTGCCATCGTGCGACAGGGCAATTCCCCAGGGACGCGCGCCCACCGGAATCTCCGTAACCAACTTCGGACCCTCCTCGAGCGATACAACTGCGATCGTACCGCCGCGCCCGGTGCTGACAAAAAGGCGCTTGTGCGCTGCGTCGAAGAGCACGCCCATGGGCTTCGCCTCTGGCCGTAACTGCAGCAATTTGGTCGCGCTGCTGGAATCCGGAATCGTGGTCGTATAGAGCGACGCGTCAAACTCGCCCGAGACATAGACAGTCCTGCCATCCGGCGCGAATGCCACATCGCGCGGGCGCTTCCCGACAGGCACTGACTTGACCATCTTCAGCGTGTGCGCATCAATCGCATAGATCGCGTTGCCGGTCTCACTCGTCACCACGATCCAACGCCCATCAGGTGTCACGCGCACGCCTTCCGGTTCCTTTCCCACCGGTACGGTTGCCTCGACGGCGCCGCTCGCAATGCCGACTACGGTGAGCGTTCCGGTGTCTTCGTTTGCAATGAACAGCTGCTTGCCGTCGTGACTCAGATCGAACTGCTCCGGGTCGGATCCGGACTTCAACAGCCGGTTCAGCTTCAGCGTTGCCGTGTCGATGACGGCAATCCCGTCAGCGGTCAAATCGCGCTTCAGCTTCGCGCATTCCTCATCAGGAACCGAGGGCGGACATTTGGGCAGGCCGCTGACAGCGACGAACAACTCCTTTCCGTCCCGGCTCAACTTCATGCCGCGTGGCCGCTTGCCTACGTTCACCGTAGCAACGACCTCTGCCTTATCGGTATCCAGGACGGAAACGCTCTCGCCATCCTCATTCGTGACGTAGGCGCGGCCCGCCTGCGCGCAAAACGGCGCCGCGAGGAGCAAAACGCCTGTGAGCAACCATTGGGCACGCGACGTTGGTAGCGGATGTAAAGGCGATGCGGTACGAAACATGAATTTTCCTGTAGCGGGTCGAAAGCTGTTCCATCGAATGCGCAAGTGTTCCAGCTGGTGAACATGCGCATGGCTGGATCATTTTGGCGGGGGCCATCATTCAGATGGCGGCTCGCCCATGCAAGGGAATTCGTCCGAAGCCGTGTGGCAGAAATGGACCGCAGCTGCAGCCTTGGGTTCGACCGACAGTGCAAGGATTCTCGATCACCCGTGAATCAGTCGCCGCGCGTTCCTTGAGTACCATTGCGATCTGCGCCCGATGGGGCGCACCGAAACGGGGGACTTGCGATGGAAGACTTCAAAGACAAGGTAGCTTTCATAACGGGTGGCGCCAGCGGGGTTGGGCTGGGGCAGGCAAAGGTTCTCGCGGGGTTGGGCGTGAAGGTCGTACTCGCGGACATCCGCCAGGACCACCTCGACCAGGCGCTGGCCTGGTTTCGCGAGCGCGCTGCGCCGGCGCACGGAATCAGGCTCGACATCACCGACCGGGCGGCCTTTGCGCGTGCGGCGGATGAAACCGGGCGGGTGTTCGGCGCGGTGCAGCTTCTATTCAACACCGCGGGCGTCTCGGCGTTCGGCCCGCTGGAGAAGTCCACATATGAAGACTACGACTGGATGATGGGTGTCAACTTTGGCGGCGTCGTCAATGGCATCCAGACATTCGTGCCGCGCATGATCGCTTACGGCAAGGGCGGGCACATCGTCAACACCGCCTCGCTGGGGGCATTCAACTCCAACGACCCGGCGGGAATCTACTGCGCGTCGAAGTTTGCCGTGCGCGGTCTCACCGAAGCGTTGCGGGGCGCGCTTGCCAGATACAACATCGGGGTCTCATGCTTGTGCCCCGCAAACGTCAACACCAACATTGCGGAAGCGACACTCACCCGGCCGGCGGCTCTCAGCAACACCGGGTATCCGTTGAACGATGAAATCCTGACCTCGTTGCGCACGATCTATTCCGCCGGGATGGATCCCGTGCAGCTCGCGGAACACGTTATGAAAGCAATCCGTAAGAACCAGCTGTATGTGATCCCGTACCCGGAGGCACGTGCCTCTCTGCAGGCGGGCTTCGACGCCGTGCTGGCGGTACTGCCGCCGGAAGACTCGGACCCGCAAGGCGTTTCCAGGCGCCAGGCGGCCATGGCGCGCTTCATCCAGGAACGCGAAAAACGCGAAAAACGCGAAAAAACCTCGGAAAAAGCCCCATGAGAGGTGCGCCCGCGGTGCGGCAGCAGAGCTTGCGCCCGATAACGGTGCAATGGTCGATTTCGCAGCAGGGTTCAAGGCACGTTGCGAGCCGTCAATGCGATTGGCATTGCGCTTGCTTATATGGAAGGGCACTTCATACAACGAGGTCCCGTGCGAATGAATCGTCCAACTTTACTGGCGGCAACCATCACTCTTGTGACATTGGCAGGCAATGCAGCGGCCCAGCAGGCGGCGAGTACCAACTCCGAGCCAACACCTGGCGGGCGTGTGACACCGGTCTCACACGTCACTGAGGTACCTGTCGAGAAAGAAGCACCGAAGGTGGAAGGGCATCCTCTGACTTCGGTAGTTGTAACCCAATGCAATCTGATCGTGGCCGTCTACATGACGATGCCGGATGGCCGCCTGCTCCGATTTGACAAAAGCGCGGCGGTACCGTCGGAACAGTTGATGAGCATGGCGTACTCGGCGACACGCAGCGAGCGCGTGGAAGTGTCGTGCAACGATACGGGCGCGGCGGGGTACGAAAAGCACGAGCCGGTGTAACGACACCTGCCTTCGGCTAAGCCGTAATTCGGCCGGGCCGTGCAGGCTCGAGCTGTAATTCGACCGGGCTGCCTGGGCTGACCTGTGCTGGGTGACCCCTTGTATCGGCCTGTAAGGGCCTCGATATAGAGGGTCGGGATGGATCGGATGTTGCGCACTGGCCAATCTGCAACAGGCTGTGCGCTGCGGGCGCGCGCCGCCGTTCGGTTGCGACTGTGACCCGCTGACCGCATTCACCCAAGTCCCCACAAATCGTTACGGGACGTGCTACGTTACGGCCGCCGCCCGTATCCCACACAGGTACCCCATGTCGAATACGAGTTCCGCCGAATTACAGCCCCAAGTGGCCTCCCAGCGAGCGCCCCGGATCTGGTCGACCACCTTGATGTTCGTGGTCACCTTCGTGGCCGCACTGGTGCTCGTTCCCTGGTTCGGCCTGACCCATGGGTTTTCGGCCGGAGCCTGGATTCTGTTCGTCGTGTTCCTGTACGCGAACGGCATGTCCATCACCGGTGGCTACCACCGGCTGTGGGCGCACAAGACGTACGATGCTCACTGGAGCCTGCGGCTGATATATCTGGTTTTCGGCACCATGGCGCTGCAGAACAGCGTCTTCGCGTGGGCGAGCGGCCATCGCACCCACCACCTGAACGTCGACGATGTCGACAAAGACCCCTATTCGATCACGCGCGGCTTCTGGTTCGCGCATATCGGCTGGATGGTCCGGGAGTACGAAAGCGGCAAGCCCGACTTCACCAATATCCCCGACCTGCGCCGCGACCCCATGCTGGCCTTCCAGCACCGCTACTACGTGCCACTGGCGCTGCTGACCAATTTCGGTCTCCCGCTCCTTGCGGGCTGGCTCATCGGCGACGTGTGGGGAGCGTTCATCCTGGCGGGCGTTCTGCGCCTGGTCGTGAGCCACCACGTGACGTTCTTCATCAATTCGCTGGCCCACATGTGGGGCAGCCGGCCGTATACCGACGAGAACAGCGCCCGGGACAACCCCATTCTGGCGGTCTTCACCTATGGTGAGGGCTACCACAACTACCACCACATCTTTGCGCACGACTACCGCAATGGGGTTCGCTGGTGGCAGTGGGATCCGACCAAGTGGCTCATCGCCGGCTTGCAGTACGTGGGCCTGACGCGCCGTCTCAAGAGGACTGCCCCCTTCCAGATTCAGCGTGCGCTGCTGGCCATGCAGTTCACCCGCGCCCAGGAGAAGCTAGCCAAGCTGCAGCATGCGGCTGGTCATTCGCATATCGAGCATCTGCGCCAGCGCATTGCGCATGAATACGAGACGTTCCTGGCTGCGCTGTCGGAGTGGGCGCGAGTCAAAGAGCAGTGGCTCGAGGAAAAGAAGCGCGCCGTGGTCGAGCACTGGGAGCACTCGGAGATTCAGCAGCGCTTGCAAGAGATCGAAGCAAGCCTGCGGACCCAGCGTCGCCGGATGCGGCTGATCAGCGCTCAGCTCGCGTAAGCGTAATTAGAGAGCACGCGCAGGCTAGGCGACAGGCCTGCGTCGTCGTTCCGGCCCAGGTGACACGGGGGCCTTCATCCGCGCGAACCGACCCGTAGTTCCCTGCGTCGGTTCCCCTTCTCCATTGGCACCGTAACCGTGCTTCGTGCACCATTCACGCCATGGGACGCATATTCGAAGTCAGAAAACACACGATGTTCGCGCGGTGGAACCGCATGGCGAAGCAATTCGCCCGGATCGCCAAAGACATCACCATGGCGGTCAAATCCAGCGGACCGGATCCATCGGCAAACCACGCCCTGCGGCGAGTGATTCAAAACGCCCGCGCCGTCAACATGCCGAAGGACAAGATCGA
>JAQGOF010000109.1 GCA_028293745.1 Gammaproteobacteria bacterium
TTCAGCATCTCTCGCCCTCGAACTTCGCGCCCGCGTCACCACTGCACGAGCTCAACGCGCCTGTTCTTCGATCGTCCCTCCTCTGAGTCATTCGATGCGACCGGGGAGTACCAGCCGGCTCCAAAAGAGTCCAGCCGATTGCCGGAGATGGCGTATTTGGAAGTCAGGTCTCGTACGACGTTCGCCGCACGTCGTCGACTCAGATCCAGGTTGTGCTCTGCAGCGCCCTGGTTGTCCGTATGGCCGACGATGTGGATTCGTAATGTCGGCTGGCTTTTGAGCAACTGCGCGATCTCCTGCAGCGTCCGTTGAGAATCGGCGCGGATGACATCCTTGTCGGTATCGAAATAGACACCGTAGAGCGCAATGTGCCCGGATGCCGCGAGCGACTTGGACATTTCCATCGCGCTGACGAAGGTCATCTTCTGCTCCATCTGCTCCGGAGCTATTACGATTAGTTGTGCGAGCGCACGCCCGGGTGTAATCGCGCTCCTCAGCCGATCGGGAATCAGGCCGTCGCGATAGCTCGTCACGAAGACGTAGTAATAGGCGGCTTGCGCGTCCTTTGATTTGCCGACGATGACTCTCTCGTCCGCCTCGTTATACGCCAGAATCTGTTTGAGCCCATCCTCCTCGGCTATCGGGTCAAACGTCGGTCCAAACCACCCGCGATCACCCGTACCTTTTTCATACAGGGTTTCCACGTCAAGGCGCTGAAGCTCGGTCTTGTAATTGCGGAAGAGCTCGGCCGGCGAGCGTCCTGCGGGAGCGAGATAGGTGTAACGACTGATCCGTCCTTCAACTCTCAAGCTCTTTGCGTAGGCCGCTGGTGCTACTTGTGTCGGCGGGCCGAGCGGCAACAGGATCTCGTCGAATTTGGGGGCGCGATATCCAATGATCTCGCTGCCTTCGTAGCGCTTCACGCCAGGCGGGTCTTTTGAACCGGCCAGATCGGCGGCCATGACAGCAGTAACCCGAGGCAGCGTGGTTTCGATGTCTCTCTCATGCGCCGCCCCTATTTCCGCGAGATCTGTATCGCCCATAACTAACGGAACATGGGCAGGGCGAGCAACCATGCGGTGCAGCATGACGCGCGCCGCCTACAGTGCGTACATAAATGCCAACAGGTCCTTTTTCTCAGCTCCGCTGAGTTTTACGCCCAGAACGAGATTGAAGAATTCAACTGTGTCTTCGAGCGTGAGCAGTCGGCCGTCATGCATGTACGGCGGCGAATCCTTCACGCCACGCAGCGGAAATGTCTTGATGGCACCGTCCGTTACCGCCGTGTGGCCATCGATCGTGCGCGGCTTGAAGAAGCGCCCGGTCTGCAGATCGTGCATCAGGTTGTCGGTGTAGTACGGCGGAGCGTGGCAGGTGGAACACTTGCCTTTACCGAAGAAGACTTTCTCCCCGCGCAGTTCCTCTGGGGCGGATTTGGCTGGATCGAGGTGCCCGAACAGATCGAGCTTGGGCGCCGGTGGAAAGTCGAGGATCTCCTGGAACTCCGACATGAAGTGCACCTGGCTGCCGCGGTCCAGAACGTTCACGCCCTTCTTGGTGGCGATCACGGGGTCGCCGTCGAAATACGCCGCGCGCTGTTCGAACTCCGTGAAGTCTTCGACAGACTTCAACGCACGCTGAGAGCCGAAGAGCCGCTGGATGTTCACGCCGCGCAACGACGGTGTCTCGATCCTGTGCCGGAATTCCTGCGGGCGGATGTCGCCGACCAGATGGTCGGCGCCGTTCGTGTGACCGTTGGTGTGACAATCGAAGCACGCGACCCCCTGGCTCGGCTTCGCCGAGCGACGGTCAGCTGTTGCGTTGAATTGCTGCTGCGGAAACGGTGTGAGCAGCAGGCGCAAGCCCTCGAGCTGCTTCGGATTCAGGAGGCCGCTGAAGGTCTCGTAGTAGTTGGTGAGCGTGACCAGCTTGCCTTTGGAGACATCGCCGAGATCCGGCCGGGTGGTCAGATAGATCGGCGCCGGCGACTCGGCGATCAGGTGTTCCGGCAGAACGAAATCGAGGTCGAAGCGGGTGAGGTCGCGGTCTTCCTGCGTCTTCACGCGATCGATGTGCGACTGGGGAAACACCATGCCGCCTTCCGGATGGTTCTGGTGAGGCAAGGGAAGAAAGCCTCCTGGGTACACGTCGCGATTGCGAATGTCCGCGGCGGACATCGCAGCAAGGCTGTCCCACGTGACGCCCTTCGGCAGCTTGACACGCACACCCGCCTGCACCGGCTTGCCACCTGACATCTTCACCGATGACGCGCGATCCGCAAGGTCGTAGCGCTCTTCGAGCAGCTTACGGTGAGCTGCTTCGACCTTGCCCTTGTTGCCCTCCATGCGCTGCTTCACCTCCTCAAAGGAGGCGTGATCAACCACGTCGAGATAGGAGTTCGGCACTTCGGCCGCACGCCCGACGCCGAAGGTAAGAGCCGAGATAATCAGAAGAAATCCGAATGCGCGCTGCGTGGTCATGGCCGTCCCCTTGCTTGACCCGGAAGCTGAGAATTCCGAATTAGAAGAAGTCTAAGTACGGCGCACAAAAATGCGCGATTGATCTTTTATATCAAGCACCGTCCTGGCCAGGCGCTGGCGGGCCCGGTCTGAGCCGCGGACCCAGTTTCCCGTAAGCCGGGCTCGCTCGCGGTCGGCGTGGTCTTTGATGAGTCGGGCGGCTTCGAGCGCAACCTTGGCGAGCGCAACAACCTCGACGCCGACCGCGGTAAGCGCCACAGAATGGTGGTTGCGCAGGAAGAGCGCGACGCCCAGATACGCCTCGCATTTCTTCATCTGGATGCTGAGCGAAGACTGGCTGACGCAGCACCGAAACGCTGCGCGGTGAAAATTCAGCTCTTCGGCGACAGCCACGATGTACTGCAGCTCGCGTAGCGAAAAGCCTGGATTGAAGGCCCTCATCTGCCCCTCCCGCAGCGCTATCTGCGCAACTCAACGGTGCAACGGTCCAGGAGTTCCATCAGGTCTGCAGGCGATACAATCGGCCACGGTTACCCGGGTAGACTTTGTTGGCATCCGGTACCAACCAGCAATCGGTCCAGAGCACAACAATGAAGTCGACTCCTGCCGACACATCGGAAAGGTATCGCCCCCCGGCGATCACCGGCCACGAGATAGTCCGGATCCGCCTCCTGGACCGCCTGACATCGGTTGGGGCGGCAAGCGCAGGCGCCCGCGTAACACTCGTCCGAGGTCCCGCCGGATTCGGAAAAACCACGCTCCTCGCACAAGCCTACCGACAGGTCGTCGCCCGTAGCGGTGCAGCCGTCTGGCTGGGCTGCGGTTCGATCGATGCCGCGTCCCGCCATTTCCTGGAAAGCCTGTACCTCGCCGCCACCCTGATCGGTATCGAGCCCGACGACTTCGAGTTCACGGCGACAGACCTGGCGCGACGCCTGGCACAGGTTGACCCGAGCGTCTTCATATTCCTCGATGAATACGAGAGGCTCGCAGGCTCCCCGGCCGAAGATGTCATGGAGCACCTGGCAAGCGCGTTGCCGCCACAAGCGCATATCGTAGTCGGCTCCCGTCAATCCCCGCGCTCATGGTTCCTTCAGCGCGAGTTACGCGGGGACGCCGGGACGATCGACGCACTCGAGCTTCGTCTGACGGGCGACGAGTTGCGCAGCGTGCTACAGGAGAGATTCAACACAGCTGAGATCGCACAGCTGGAGGCGCTGACGGAAGGATGGCCGATGGCCGTGCAACTCGCGCGGCTTCGCTGCCGGGATGCGCAATCCCTGACCGACCTGCTGGCAGTCATCGAGCGAGGCGATTCCGGCCTGTTCGAGTACCTGACCGAACGAGTGGTCGAATCGCTTTCGCAAGACCAACAGCGACTCCTGCGCGACACGTCGATTCTCGAGTTCGTTACTCCGCAGGCGGCAAACTCCGTCCTGGGACGAGACGATGGTTACGCGTTGTTGACGAGCGTGATCCATCTGCAGCCCATCGTCACTGTCACGAGCGACCGGGAGATCACTATCCGGTTGCATCCTCTGTTCCGGCAGTTCATGCGGGACCAACTCGCCAGGCAAGGCCGCCACCGCGAATCGCAGCTGCAACGACGCGCCGCCGAATTCTTCGCATCGCGCTGGCGTATGCTCGAAGCGGTCCAATGCGCCCTTGCCGCTGATGATCCCGCTTTGGCGGTGGCGCTGCTCGATCGCGCGGGCGGCGAAGAGCTCATCTTTCAGTCCGGCCCCCGGAAGATGCATTCGATCGTGGAGTGCCTTCCCCCCGAAGCCCGACCCTATTCGATCCGCCTGAGATTTACCGACATCATGATGACCACGCTGAACGGACAGACCGTCCGTGCAGCCGCGCTGCGCTCGAAACTCGGTGTGGATCTAGCCGCAATGGCGGCCGCTCCTGACAATAATCAGCCACGCTGGGCTGCCACACCACTCGACCCTCACTGGCCCCAATTTGCCCACCTCATGGCGGCTCTAGCCGGTGACTTCCTTGCGGACATGTTTGATGGATGTCAGCGGGGATGCATCTCCCAGGCGTACGAAGCGGATCGCTTCTGCCGCCGCCACTTCGCGGAGAACGAGTGCTATCTGGGATTTGTGCTTGCATTCGAGGTGCTGTTGCTTGCCCGACATGGGGACGTTGCCACAGCGCGCAGCTGCCTGCTCGAATACCAGGGCCTATGCGAACGCAATGGCTTTGCCCCCAAGTTGCCATCGATCAACCCGCAGCGGGGCCTGCTCGCATTCCTCGCGGGTGAGTTGGGTCAGGCAGTGAGCCTGCTGACTCGGTCGGCGGACCTTCGCCTGGACGGCTTCGCGGAACCCGAGCCGTTGCTGGCGCAGGTGTCGAAGGCGCTTCTGGCGGTCATCCAATACGAGCGCAACAACATCGAAGACGCGGCCGACGTGATCGCCGGTTTGTGGGTGGACATGGACGCGACAGTTCCCGAGGTGCCTCCATTGGCGCTAAGGATAAGGGCGCTTTGTGCACGAGCACGCGGTCAGAGCGCCGAGACAGGCAACATCCTCGGCGAGGCGTTGCTGCAGGCACAGCGGCGGGGAGCGAGAAGACTATGCCAGTACATTGAAGCGTTGCGGATGGAGCTGTCTGCTTATGCCCAATCGATGACGCCCGACTCGAATGCGCCGGATGCCTGCGATGGTCTCGAACCAACGGCGCAGCTCGAAGAGTGGCTCAATTTGGAGCTCGAGCGGCCGGAACCTTCGTGGATGATGGTCGAGCAGGGAATCCGGGCTCTCGCGACAACCTTGCGCAGCGCGGGCCGCGGTGCCGAGGCGAGGCCGATCACGCAACGTGCATTGGTGCTCGCCCGGGCTCAGGGGCGAGTCGTGCTCGAGGCTGTCTGCCTGATATTGCTGGCCGGCTGCGATGCGGAAACAAACCCGGACGGCTCGGTGGCCTCACTGCGGCTGGCGCTCGAGCTGACCAGCCGGATGGATGTGATCAGGCCCTACCTGGATCTGGTCCCAACGGCGAAGCGGCTGGTGATCGCCGCGGCCGCTGGACGCAGTGATTCGAGAATCGCTCAACATGCGGGCCGCGTTCTTCAACTCCTGGAAGACCCCGCTGGTAACGAGTCCGATGTTTGGCAGACCCTTTCACAGCGCGAGCGCGACATCCTCCTGGCACTCGCAGGCAGTGCAACAACGAAATCGGCGGCACGAGCACTGGGCTTGTCGCCCGAAACGGTCAAGCATCACCTGAAGAGCATCTACGCCAAGCTGGGAGTGCATACTCGCGAGGAGGCTTTGGGGCGCTTGGCCCAAATCACCCGCTGACCCTCGCAGCCATCCCCCGTCGCAACTCCCTCGATCCCCCTGAGGGCGTCTTGAGGCCCGCCCACCCTGCGCGTTCAATCCAAGGACGCGCCACAATAGGCGTTGGGGTAACTGCCGATGAAGCCGTTTTCGCGTTTTGGCTGTCTCAGTACGCCCGCGCTGCTTCTGTGGATTGGGGGCGCAGCGGCCGAGGAAGTCCCTGCGACTGATTCCAGCTCCCTCGAGGAGATCGTCGTTACGGCGCAGAAGCGAGCCGAGCGACTCCAGGACGTGCCCATCCAGGTCAACGTCTTCAACGAACAGGCGATCGCGGACGCCGGCATTCGCTCCACGCAGGACTTCGTGTCCTACGTCCCGAACATGACCTTCGACCGCGCGGACACCTACCGCAACAGCTTCGTGGTGATCCGCGGCCTGACACAGATCACCAATGCAGACTCGCCTCTGGCCGTCGTTGTGGATGGGGTACCGCAGAATGACCAGAAGCAGTTCAACATGCGGCTGTTCGATATCGACAGGATCGAGGTCCTCAAAGGCCCCCAGGGCACCCTGTATGGACGCGATGCGATCGGTGGCGCCGTCAACATCGTAACGCGCGCCCCCACCCAGGAACTGAGCGGCTTCGGCGAGGTGTCCTACGGGAATGGCTCCGCAACGCAGGCGACCGGTGGCCTTTCCGGTCCGCTGGGTAGTGACAAGGTGTTGTTTCGCCTGTCAGCCGACTACCTCACTGACGACGGGCGGATCAGCAACACGTATCGCCATGACAAGTCCGACTATGTGGACTACGACTACACCGTCAGAGGTCGGCTCAACGTCGCGCCCACTGAGTCGCTCAAGCTGGACTTGCGCGGTCAGTTCGGCAAGTTCAAGGGCGGCACGAACCAGTACAGCGTCGTTTCGGACAATAATCCAAACCACTTCGTCGATCCACGATACAACATCGGCCCGATATCCAAAGGCGACACGGGCGAGCTCACCTTCAAATTCGACCAGGAGCTCGGCTTCGCCACCCTGACCGGGATATCGGGCTACACGAAGATCACCGAGGTCAGCCGGGCCGACCTGGACTTCAGCAACCCGGTTGACAATCCCGAGGGCTTCCTGGGATTCGGATTTCAGGCAGGCCAGGGACAGGATCTGGACGTCAAACTCTACAGCCAGGAGCTGCGCCTGGTATCTGCGACCGACCAACGGCTGCGTTGGGTCGGTGGCATGTCCTATCTCTATACGGACAAGGCTCTGCAGACCCGCGCCTTCATCGACCTGGATGGCCAGATCGATCAGATCAACAACCCCGCGCTCGTCATCGTCAACAAGCGCGAGCTCGATCGAAATCATGCTTACGCGGGCTTCGGTCAGTTCGACTTCGACCTCCTGCCGAAACTCACCCTCACCGCCGGCGCGCGCTTCGACCACGACGCCCGCGATCAGGCAGATCCCGCGACCGGGACCCGTCGCAGGAAGAACTTCCAGGCGTGGCAGCCAAAGGTGACGCTGTCATACAAGCCTGACGAGGATGCGACGATTTATACGACGTGGAGCACCGGTTTTCGCCCGGGCGGCTTCAACGCTCCGAACGTTCCGATCCCGGAATTCCGCGAAGAGTATCTGAGGAATATCGAGGCTGGCTTCAAATCAACCTGGTGGCAGCGCCGACTGGCGCTCAACGGTGCCCTCTTCTACGAGCAAGTCAGCAACTACCAGTACTTCTTTGTCGATGCAGCCTCCGCCTCACAGATCATCGGCAATATAGACCGCGTGGAGGTCAAGGGAGTCGAGCTCGAGGCGCAACTGCGAGTGCTTCCAGGCTGGCAGGTCTTCGCCAATTACGGGCTCGACGACAGTGTCATCAAGCGCCTCGCAGCGTTTGCACAGGATGTCGGTAACCATACGCCCCGCAGTACGGAGTGGTCAGGAGTTCTGGGCACGGAATATCGCGGAGCGTTGACCGCGTCCCTCACCTGGTTCGGCCGCGCCGATCTGCAGCTGTACGGTAAGAAATACTGGCAGATCGACAACCGCGAGGTGCAGGACCCGAAAAACTACCTGAATCTGCGCCTGGGAGTCGAAGGCGGACGTTGGAGCGCCTATTTGTGGGGAAGGAACGTCACGAACACACGCGCCTACTCCGAATACAACCCACAAGCGTTCTCCGGTCTCAATGTGGACATCGGGTATCTCGTGCAGCCCGCCACCTACGGCGTCGACGCTCGAGTGAAGTTTTGAAACGCTTTATCGAAACCCGCGGCACTCGCGAGGTCACGAACGGACTGCGGCGAGCGTGAGATGGCTAGTACGCTGATTAAAGCGGACCGGGTCTTCGATGGACACTCGATGCGATCCAACGGGCCCCTGAACATCCTCGTGCGGGATGGACGGATAGCGGGTTTTGGGCCCATCTCGCCGGAGGATGCGCTTGCGCAAGACTCCGATTGCAACGTCATCGACGCCCGGGGCCTGACTGTACTGCCAGGCCTCATCGACGCCCACTTCCACGCTGTTAGTTTCGCGCTGAATATCACCGCAATCGACCAGGCGCACCCGTCCTACCGGGCCCTCGACGCGCGCGCCCACCTGGAGGCCGCGCTTCGCCGTGGCTTTACCACCGTACGAGACGCCGGCGGAGCCGACATTGGACTGGTTCGTGCCACCGCCGAGGGGCTGATTGACGGCCCCAGATTATTGATTGCCGGAAAGGCTCTGTCCCAAACCGGCGGACACGGTGACATGCGTGCCGCGGAATCAACAGGTTCCTGTGGTTGCGGCTACTCGGGCGCGCTCAGCCTGGTAGTGGACGGACCCGAGCAGATGCGCGCCTGCGTCCGTGACCAACTGCGTCAGGGCGCTGATCACATCAAGCTCTTCGTCTCAGGTGGTGTCCTGTCACCGACGGACCCCATCTGGATGGATCAGCTCACGGATCCAGAGATCCGGGCTGCGGTCGAAGAAGCACGAACGCGGCGAACTTACGTTATGGCGCATGCCCACACAGCGAACGCAGTCCGTCGGTGCATCGCCAACGGAGTCCGCTCCATCGAGCACGGCACCTTCATCGATCGAAGCAGTGCCGACATCGTCGCTGCAGCTGACGCATTCGTTGTCCCCACCCTCAGCATAGTCGACGCACTCCTGAGCTCGCCACTGAACCTGCCCGCCCCCGCTCGTTCAAAGTTGGCCGAGGTTGGTGGAGCAGCAGGCGCCGCAGTAGAACACTGCGCTGCTGCTGGAGTCCGTCTGGGGTTCGGGACCGATCTGTTCGGTACCCTACGCAACAGCCAATGCGACGAATTCGTCGCGCGTGCGCGAATACAAATCCCGCTCGATGTCCTGCGTTCCGCCACCACCGTCAACGCGGAAATCCTCGGGCTCACTGGCGAAATCGGCACGATCGCACCAGGAGCGGCCGCCGACCTCATTGCTGTCGCAGGTGATCCTGCGAAGGACATCGCAATACTCGCACGACCGGAAGTCAATCAGATGCTCCTGATGCGGGCCGGGCGAGTGATTCTCAACCGAACGACTGCAGAAGGCGCACTTCCCAGGAGAACTCAGTGAGGGAAACGGCAAGACTAGGGATCGATGTAGGCGGAACGAACACGGACGCCGTGGTGATGGCTGGTGAGAAAGTATTGGCCTCCGAAAAGCGAAGCACGACTGCAGACGTCAGCAGCGGCGTGATCAGCGTAGTTGACGCCGTGCTGAAAAAGGCAGGTGTGGGTCCACAGGATCTCGCTCAGGTGATGATCGGCACCACTCAGTTCATCAATGCGTTTGTGCAGAGACGTCAACTGACCCCAGTCGCTGCGGTGCGTGTATCACTCCCAAAAACTGATGGAATCCCTCCATTTATCGGGTGGCCCGCGGACCTGATCGACGCTGTCGGTGAGCAGTCCTACCTGGTCGGTGGCGGCAGCTTCTACGATGGCAAAGAGTATGCTCCCCTTGACATACAAGGGCTGGCAGATGCGGCGCACGACTTGCGGGCCCGAAACATCAAATCCATCGCAGTCATTGCGAATTTCGCCCCCGTGCGGCCGGACATCGAGCGCCGGGCGGCGGAAGTACTTCTCCAAACGCTTCCGGATGCTGACATAACCCTCTCATCGGAGGTAGGCGGGTTGGGGCTGATAGACAGGGAGAATGCCGCGCTGATCAACGCCTCGCTGAGGCAACTGTCCCGCAGTGTCGTCAAGGCCCTGACTGACGCATTCGAAAAGCTCGGCATCCATGCCCCCATCTACCTCAGTCAAAACGACGGCACATTGATATCGACAGACTACGCGACTCGTTTCCCCATCCTGACGTGCTCAGCCGGCCCAACGAACAGTATTCGGGGCGCCGCATTCCTCACTGGAATGCAGGACGCCATCGTCATCGATGTCGGAGGCACCACGAGTGATTTCGGCTTCCTGGTTCGAGGATTCCCCCGCGAGACGGCCACCCCCCACCTGATCGGCGGAGTACGCACCAACTTCAGGATGCCGGACGTGCTCTCGATCGCACTGGGTGGCGGCACCCTGGTGCGCTTCGACGGATCCTCACCGCGCCTGGGCCCCGACTCGGTGGGATATCAACTCAGCCAACGAGCCCTGGTGTTCGGTGGACGGGACCTCACCCTGACCGATATCGCCGTACGAGCGGGTCACGCCAGGATTGGTAATCCGGCGGCTGTACAGTCTGTGGACCAGACCGCCGTCACCGCGGTCCTCGATCGCATCCACCTGCAGATGGAAGACACGATCGACCAGATGAAGACCAACAGCAAGCCTGTGCCGGTGATCCTGGTGGGAGGCGGCCACATCCTGATCTCCCGCCCACTGCGGGGCGTATCGGAAATACAGCGGCCTCAACATGCCGAAGTGGCCAACGCGGTGGGCGCTGCGATATCCCTGGTCAGCGGTCGTGTAGACAAGATCTTCGACTTCGCTGCATTGGGTCGTGACGGCGCATTGGCGAAGGCCAGGAAGGAAGCAGTTGCTGCGGCGGTCGCCGCCGGCGCCGCGCCCGATACGGTCGAGATCGTCGACATCGTAGAACTTCCGATGACACACATGCGTACTGGCTCCGTGCACGTCAAGGTCCGTGCCGTGGGCCAACTCGCCACGGCCGGCGCGGCCTGAGGACTCGACATGCAGACGATTGCGACAGATCTCGATATCAAGGACATGGCTCGCGGAGCGGTGTTCCTCGGAACCGGTGGCGGCGG
This sequence comes from Gammaproteobacteria bacterium, assembly GCA_028293745.1. Classification (GTDB taxonomy): domain Bacteria; phylum Pseudomonadota; class Gammaproteobacteria; order Steroidobacterales; family Steroidobacteraceae; genus 13-2-20CM-66-19. Next base: position 11,004 of record JAQGOF010000109.1, read on the forward strand.
CGATCCCTATGTCGGGGAGCTCTACTTGCGCAGGCAACTCGTAGAAGGCCGGTCAGCCCAGATCATCAAGGCCGACGAACTGCCCGATGACGCATTCGTCATTTCGATTGCCGGAGTCGGAGCCCCGACGGTCATCGTCGAGCATCTGGTCAGCACGCGGACATTGCTGCGACTGCTCGAGATGAGCGAGAAATACTATGGGCGCAAAGTCGATGCGCTCATCAGTGCGGAGATTGGGGGCGCGAATTCCATGTTTCCACTGGCTTTAGGTGCCCGTGCTGGAGTGCCGGTTATCGACGGCGACGGCATGGGCAGGGCTTTCCCGCACCTGGAGATGACCACTTTCAGCGTTTACGGCTGCGCGGCGAGTCCCTGTGTTCTCCTGGATGACTCGGGAAATGCGACCTATGTTCACGCGACAACCGACCGAATCGCCGAAAACATGGTGCGATCGGTCTGCGCGTCATTGGGCTCCATGATCTACGGGGCCTTCTATCCAATGTCCGGCCGACAAGCAAAGGACCTGGCTGTCCGTGACACCATTTCGCAGACATTGGAGATTGGTAGAAGGATTCGACACGCCCGCGAGTCGCAGTCCGACCCGGTGGAGGACCTTCTGGTGCTGCTCAACGACCCAGCCGCCGGACGACATGCCCGGCAGCTCTTCATGGGTCGCATCGTTGACGTGAGGCACGAAACACGTGACGGCTGGCACTGGGGCGAAGTCCTGATCAACAGTGGGCGGGGGGATGAGCCGGAATTCTCCGTCGAGATCCAGAACGAATACCTGGTAGCTCGCCACCGCGGCCGCACGGTCACCGTAGTCCCAGACCTGATTTCCGTACTGGACGCTGAATCGGCCGAACCGTTGACCGCTGAAATGTTGAGTTACGGACAGCGCGTACGAGTGATCGGTTACAGCGCTGCGCCGATCATGCGACGCCCGGAAGCGTTGCGGGTATTTGGGCCCAGGATGTTCGGCATCGAAGAGGACTTCCGCGGGATCGAGGAGCTTTCAACCGACTCGCGCCTATGAAGGACGTCATCGCCGGGTTATTCGGGTTCGGAATGGCGATCAACGCCTGTCTGTTCGTGCCGCAGGCGTTGCGTCTTTGGAAGACACGCGACGCGAAGGGCATCTCAATTGTTTCATTCGCGGGATTCAACGCCCTGCAATTCGTGGGTGCCTTGCACGGTTATTTTCAGGGCGACTACGCCCTGATGATCGGCATGATCGCAACGCTCGCCACCTGTGGCTCGATCACGCTTCTTGCCATGCGCTTCTCGCACCCCTCAAGACAAGCGGCGCCCGAATAGCCTATATCCGTATGTTGGACTTCGCCTATGAGGCCGGCGCCGATTGGCAGCCGATTTCCGCATCTTCTGCATCAGCAAGATACCCGCCAGGCCCAGGAGCCACTCACCGGAAAGCGCGCCCGCGCCTCCACTTCCTCCAGTACCGCGCACCTTCGCTGACATTGGCGGGCTTAGCGTCGGCAAGCTCCCGACGTTTATATTCCGCAAGATCCAGGGCCGCGCGTAGTTCATCGGGTGTCATATCCGGATCGCCGGCCGCCGACGAGATCGGTATAGGTCCTCGAAATCGGGCCGCGCATCGAGTCGAGTAGGATCTCACTCTTGAGCAGTGGGCTATGGTTCACCACTGTCTGTGTTCGTTCCTGCGCGCCGTCTGGCCTCCAGCGCATCACGGGTGCGTGCCAACTCTTCGGCTAGCAACTTCTCGTCGGGCAGCACGGTCTGGTATTCGGCGGCCAATACCTTGTTGGGCAAGCCGTCCAACGCATAGTGAGCCTCAGCAGCACCCTTACTGGCACAAAGGACCAAGCCTACCGGCGGATTTTCGCCGGCCTTCATCCAATGAGCACGGGCGTAGTTGAGATATAGATGCATCTGCCCGGCGTCC
>JAQGOF010000144.1 GCA_028293745.1 Gammaproteobacteria bacterium
CTGCGCTGGCTTGCCCGCGTGGCCTCCCGTCGTTTTCTCGTCGGCCCCTCACTGCACAGTAGGGGCACATGAAAAGAATGCTCGTAAATGCAACTCAAGAGGAAGAGTTGCGCGTCGCTCTGGTTGACGGACAAAAACTCTTCGACCTGAGCATCGAACTACCCTCCCGCGAACAAAAGAAAGCCAACGTCTACAAAGGCCGGATTTCACGCATCGAGCCCTCGCTCGAAGCCTGCTTCGTGGACTATGGCGCCCAGCGACACGGTTTCCTGCCACTGAAAGAAGTCTCCCGCGAATACTTCCGCCAGCAGCCTCAGGGCGGCCGCATGAACATCCGCGAGCTGCTCTCCGAAGGACAGGACCTGATCGTGCAGGTCGAGAAGGAGGAACGGGGCAACAAGGGTGCCGCGCTCACAACCTTCGTCAGCCTCGCCGGGCGCTTTCTCGTATTGATGCCGAACAACCCTCGCGCAGGGGGCGTGTCCCGCCGGATCGAGGGCGAGGACCGCGACCAGATGCGCGAGGTCATGAACCAGCTGCAAATACCCGACGGCATGGGCGCGATCGTCCGGACTGCCGGAGTGGGCCGCTCCGCCGAGGAGCTGCAGTGGGACCTCGATAACCTGAAAACGCAATGGGAGCAGATCGCAGCCGCCTCCACCGACCGGCCTGCCCCATTCCTGGTCTTTCGCGAGAGTGACGCAGTCACCCGCGCGATGCGTGACTACCTGTCGGACGATATCGGCGAAGTGCTGGTCGACGATGAGAGTGCGTACCAGAAGGCACAGGAGTACATGCAGCGGTTCATGCCGCAGGACGCCCAGCGGCGTCTCAAGATGTACGTCGATGACATCGCCCTCTTCACTCGCTTTCAGATCGAGAGCCAGATCGAGTCCGCTTATGCACATAAGGTGCAGCTCCCGTCGGGCGGCAGCATCGTCATCGACTACACCGAAGCTCTAGTAAGCATCGATATCAATTCGGCGCGCGCAACGCGCGGCAGCGATATCGAGACCACTGCACTCAATACGAACCTCGAGGCAGCGGACGAGATTGCACGTCAACTGCGCATCCGGGACATCGGCGGCCTGATTGTCATCGACTTCATCGATATGGAGTCCACGAAGAATCAGCGCGAAGTCGAAGACCGGCTGCGCGATGCGGTGAAGATGGACCGTGCCCGCATTCAGATTGGACGGCTGTCGCGGTTTGGGTTGCTCGAGATGTCCCGTCAACGCCTGAGGCCTTCATTGGGCGAGTCGAGCCACATTGTGTGCCCGCGCTGCGTCGGGATCGGCAGCATCCGCAGCATTGAATCAATGACGCTAGCAATTCTGCGGCTGATCGGCGAGGAACTGAGGAAGGACCGAACCGCACGCGTCGTGGCGCAGGTACCCGTTGACGTTGCAACGTACATCTTCAATGAAAAGCGCGAGTGGCTGCGCACGCTCGAGGACAAGAGCGAGATCGAGCTGATCATCGTTCCAAACGAGAACATGCAGACTCCGGAGTATTCGATCCGGCGCGTGCGTGACGATGAATTGGAGCTGCCCGAGAACAAACAGCTCAGCTATTTGATGCCAACGGCGCCCGCAATTGCCGAACCTGGTACCGCGCAGGACAAGAAGCCGGCCGCGGAGGCCCCTGCTGTCGCCACACTACTGCCTGCTACGCCAGCACCAGTAAGCCTCTACCAGGCGCCTCCGGCTACGGCACCCGCTGCGGAGGCCCCCGCATTGGCACAGCCGGCTCCTAGCGGCGTAATCGGGTGGTTCAAGCGGCTGTTGGCCGGCGAGACGGCAGCACCTGCCCCGGTAGCCGTGGAGGCACCGCCCGCACCCACGACAACGAGTCGGTCAGGTTCCTCCGGATCCGGTGGTGGATCACGCGATCAGGGGCAGCGACGGCGCGACGGTGGTCGGCGCGATCACTCGCGCCATCGCAGCCACGCGGACTCAGGCGCGCCACGGGACCGCGGAGACAGCCGCGGTGGTGAGAATCGTGATCGAGGCGAGCGCAGCGAAGGCCGTGAGCGCAATGAGGGCGCTCGCACAGAAGGCCGCGGCGGAGGTCGTCGCGACGGAGGTCGCTCGCGTGACCGTTCGTCCCAGCGCGGCGGCGGCGATCGCGAAGGATCGCGCGGCGAGGGACGCTATGAGCAGAACGCTCGCTCCGACCAGGGCGCGCGTAGCGATCAGAGCGGCAGGACCGATCAGGGTGGTCGTTTCGAACCAGGTGCACGATCTGACCAGGCGATTCGTGGGGACCAGAAATCAGACGCCGGTGCCCGTGCCGATCAGAGCGGGCGCCCGGACTCGGGTATCCGCGCAGACCAGAACGGCCGGCCTGATCAGGCGGGTCGGTTCGACGCCGCACGCGGCGACCAGAGTGGCCGCACGGATCAAGGTGGACGGTTCGATCCGGGTGCGCGCAGTGATCAGGTCGGACGCGCCGATCAAGATGCTCGGCAGGACGAAGGCTTCGTGCGCGACGATATCGGCAACCGCGCTTCAGAAAGCGCTGGTCCCGAGGCTAACGGTAACGGCCCTGGTGGCGGTGACCGACCGGAGCGCAGTGGTGGTGGCGAGCGCCGCAGCCGTCGAGGACGCCGTCGCGGCCGACGCGGTGGCGGCGGTAGAGGCGAAGGCGGTAACCGCGAGGGTGCATCGCAGAGCGGAGCATCCGGGGGCTTTGGCGCGGAGACTTCCGGGTCAGAAGACCCGTTTGCTTCGCAAGCGGCGCCGGTATCGCAGGGTAACGGTGCCTATCGGCATGAAGGCTCCGGGCATGAAGCCTCCGGCCATGAAGGCCCCGGCCACGAAGGCTCCGGGCATCATGAGGACTCTGGGTACCAACAGTCTCCTCAAGAGACTCGCGAGCGGCAGGACTATCGCCCGCCGGCTCAACAGGACCGGCCGACGCAATCGGAGTACCAGGCGCCGCAGCCTGAGTACCGTGAGCCGCCGCCTGCACCACGTGTGAGTTCTCCAGAGCCATCACGCGCGGAGGAACCGGGCGCGCCCGCGGAACATGTTGAGCCAAAGCCGCGTGCGCAACTCGAACCATCACCGCCGGCTGCACCGTCACCGAACGCGGGCGGCAGCGCGGGAGGCGGCGGAGAAAGCAGCGGAGTGAAGCCGTTTGTTGTGTGGTCGTCGGCGCCGCCTGCGCCGGGGTCACGCGATCGCGGCCGCGAGGACTAAGAGGTAACGCGGGTCGGAATCGACGAATGTTGGTTCCGACCCGGCGGGTTCACGCTGCGGCGGACTTAAGGGCCCGGCAGTTGCGGCTGGCTCAAGGTAGACCGCCGCAATTCCGCTCTCAGGTGCTGCAGCAATCCCCGCGCTGCAGCTTCAACCAGGTCCAACACTTCCTCAAACCCATTGGCGCCGCCGTAATACGGGTCAGGCACTTCCGTTGCACCCGCGTCGGGGCCAAATTCGAGGAACAGACGGATTCGATCGCGCGCAGCGGCCGGGGCGCGCTGCTGGAGGGCGTCGAGGTTCTGCAGATCCATTGCGAGTATCAGGTCGAAGCGGCGGAAGTCTTGCGGCTCAACGACCCGCGCACGTAGCGCCGACATGTCGTAGCCACGGCGGAGTGCAGCTTGGCGGGTGCGTGTGTCTGGAGGAGCGCCGACGTGGTAGCCGGCGGTGCCGGCGGAGTCGATTTCGAACGCCAGGTCGGGCGCTTCACGCGCCGCGATCTCGCGAAACACCACTTCCGCGGTGGGAGAGCGGCAGATGTTTCCCAAGCAGACGAATAGGATCTTCATGGGCAAAATCGTACGTCGCCGCGGCACATGATGCCAGCAGCCTTGGGGGTTACTTCACGGTATAGCCACGCCCTTCGAGGCAGGCACCCATCGCTCGCTGATAGGCCGCCCGCTTGGTATTGGCCTGCTCGGGCGGCACGCCACCATTCGCTTGCGTGGGGTCAAAACCCGACTCGTTCTGAGCCCACTTGTGACACTCGTACTTGTCACGCGCCTGGTCTTCGTCCGATTGCCCGTTCTTCGGATAGATAAACACATCGCCATTGGCGGCAGGCGGCTGCGGAGGTGGCGGTTCGGTGTTGGCGGCCCCCTCGTCGGGAGGAGGGTCTACCACTTCGTATTCCTGATCGCTGTCCCGCCACATGTAGTACGTGTCATTGGCATAGTAGTACGGAGCACCACCAACCCAGACCGTCGTGTAGTAAGGAGGAAGCACTGGCACAAAGGTGCCAATGGGCGCCCCGATAACTACGTAGCCTCTCGGGCCGGGCGAGTACCAGACACCGCCAGAGTAGAAATAGCGTCCGCGCGGGCCTGTGACAATGACTCGATCCCGGGGCAGATCGCGGAAATAGTACCCACGCGACGGGTAATACTGATCGTGATGAAAGCGCTCATCCCTGTGATCCCAGCCGGGGCGCGGACCAGGGCCGCCGCGAAAGTCTCGAGCGCCTCGATCGCGATGATCCCGTTCATGCGGGTCAGCCTGTGCAACACCGATCGAGAGCACACAAGCCGCGACCAACAACGCGCCGACCCGCGCCAGAGCCAACGCCGCGCGAGCCCGCACGGCGCCGCGCCACAATGCGCCGGCGCCAAATGAGCCAGCACGCGATGGGCCAGTCACTCCACATGGGAACGCCTGGGTCATGAACTCACCTTGTCACTCAACTGGTTCACGCCATTACTTCACAATATAGCCGCGGGCTTCGAGGCACGCGCTGACGGCTCGCCGATAATTCGAGGCCTTCTGATCCAGTATGGCTGCCTGGCGCGCATCCTGGGCGCGCACCGCCTGGATCTGCTGATGCTGTGCTTCGGCATTCGCAGCATCGCCGGTGGATCCGATCGCAGCCCCGGTTATGCCGCCAGCCACCGCGCCGAAGCCGGCATCGCGGGGACCTGCGATGACGGCGCCGAGAATCGCGCCCGCCACGGCGCCGATGGCGGTGTTGGTTCCGGGAGGCGGGCCAGGCGGGCCCGAGGCGACGCGCACCTGATCATGAGGCGGGACTCCCGGGGCACTGGGATCAAAACCCGTCTGCTTGACGGCCCACTCGTGGCAATCATACCGATCGCGATCCGTCTGCTCGGGAGTCTGTCCCTGTTGAGGATACGCGAACACCTCGGTGTTCGGCCGCGGCGGTGCCGGAGGGACCTCACGATATGCGCGATACGGCTGCGGCGGTGGCGCCTCCACGCAGCCCGCGAGCAATGCAAATGCCGATGCAAACAGGATCGCCTTGGCCGCCACCCGGGCGGCGGCGTTCGTGAAGCGGTTCGTAGAGTTCATCATGTCAATGCTTCCAACCATGAGGCCGGTGCTTCGGCAGAACGCGAGCCAGGCTGTGCGGTTGACAACCTGCGGCGGCCTTTCGGCTATGCGTACACGTCGACGAGCTCATCCATGGGACTCCGACACGCGGGTTGAGTTCCCCTCGAGCTCGTGCCACGGCGGGAGGGTGACAGGCGGGAATCCGACTGTGAGCGATTGTAAGACTACGCTCGTCATCACATTCAACGTCGCAGCAAAGCGCTCACCTGCTCGAGATCCGCGGCCGTGTTGACGTCCGGGCCCGGCGGCGCAACGCTGTCGGCAACCCGGATCTCCAAGCCATTCTCCAGCGCCCGAAGTTGCTCCAGCTTTTCCTGCTGCTCGAGCGGGCTCGGTTGGAGCGCCGCCAGCCGCAGCAGGCCGCCTACACGATAACCGTAAATTCCAACGTGTCGGCGCGCACCAGAAAAGCTTTTCTGACTGACTACGCCTGCAGCCGCACCATCTCTGTCCCACGGTATGGGCGCACGGCTGAAATACAATGCGCGGCCCTCGCCGTCCGTGACGACCTTGACCGCGTTCGGGTCCATGAATTCCGAAATGGACCGGATGGGAGTTGCCAGCGTCGCAATCTGGGCACCCGGGTTGGATTCCAACATCGCGCCGACCTGGTCGATCAACGCGGCGGGAATGAGCGGCTCATCACCTTGAACGTTGACTATGATGTCCGGGTCCGCCCACCGCTGCAGCCGTGCAACCTCCGCAATGCGATCGGTTCCGGACCTATGGGTTGGGGCGGTCATGATGGCCTGCGCTCCGAAGGAGTGAGCAGCGCTCACGATGAGCAGATCATCCGTCGCGATCAGCACCTCGCGTGCCCGCGAGGCGCGGGCACGCTCGTACACCCACTGGATCATGGGTTTGCCAGCGATAGTCAGCAGCACCTTGCCGGGCAGGCGCGCTGACCCGTAGCGGGCGGGAATCACGACGCGAAACATGACTTTGCGCGCTCTACCGCTCGAGCAGTGGATCGTCGGCCGACAGCTGCCGGGCCTCCTCCTCGAGCATCACGGGAACGTCGTCCCGGATGGGATAGGCCAGGCGATCCATGCGGCACACGAGCACCTGCGCGTCGCGCTGGAATTTCAGCGTACCCTTGCAGATGGGACAGGCCAGTATTTCCAGCAATCTAGTATCCATAATCCTCATGGCCTGCGGCCATATTCTCATGGGCTGCGCCCAACTTTCCTCGGGGTCGCGTACCGCGACCCCGTCAGATTAGCGGCGCTACGCGCCGGGAAGAAAGATCCCCCGATCACGGGCCCAGGCTGCGTATGACCTGATCGAGCAGCTCCCGGCCCTGAGTGTCCGTGAACCGCGCAACGACCGGCACATACCAGAGCCGCGGATTCGCGAGAGACCTGCATCTTACGGCATCCTTCTGTGTCATGAGCACGGGAAGATCGTCGTCAAATGTCAGATCGGCGGCGACGAATGGATGATGGTCGGGATAAGGATGCTCGATCACATCGATGCCGCGGGCGCGCAGATCCCGGAAAAAACGACTTGGATTGCCGATTCCGGCCACGGCGTGTACCGGCTTGCCGCTGAAGTGCTGCAGCGATTGCGGACCTGCCAGACCGTCCAGCCGGTAAGCCTCGCCGCCATGGAGGGACATTTGCAAGGTTGTGGGCGCAAGCCGCCCCTCCCCCACGAGCAACGATGCATGCTCGGGAACACCGTTCACGACGACGACACTGGCCTGCCGCACACGGAGGGCCGGCTCCCGTAACGGTCCCGCTGGCAACAGCCTGCCGTTCCCAAAGCCCCGCGCTCCATCGACCACGACAATCTCGCAATCCCGCGCGAGCCGCAGATGTTGCAACCCGTCATCGGCGATCACCACGTCAACTCCAAGCGCCACGAGCTGCTGCGCTCCGGCAAAACGGTCCTGCGCGACCACCGTGTCGCAGCCGGTCAGTTGCCGCAAAAGGAGTGGCTCGTCTCCGACGTCGCGCCAGGCAGATTCGGCGTGCACAACTTGCGGCACGCGTTTCGAGCGACCGTAGCCGCGCGAGACAATACCAACCTTGAGACCGGACAGCGAAAGTTGCTCAGCCAGCCACGCGACCAGGGGCGTTTTACCGGTCCCGCCGGTCGTCAGATTCCCAACCACAATCACCGGTTTTCCCGCCCGCTGCGTCTTCAGCCAGCCACGCGCGTAAGCGTACCGGCGCAGCCGGGAGATCAGCGCATACAGCCACGCGAGTGGCTGCAACAGCGAAGGGCCCGCCGACTCGCGATACCACAGCTGGGTCAGCCATTGCTCCATGACGCGTACGTTCAGTCGTTGAACTGCAGGCGATGCAGCTGCGAATACAAACCGCCGTTGGCGAGCAGCTGCGCGTGTGTACCACTTTCCACGATCGAGCCGGAGTCGAGCACGATGATGCGGTCAGCCTGCTCCACCGTCGAAAGCCTGTGTGCTATCACAAAGGTCGTGCGGTTGCGCACCAGTTGCGCGAGTGCCGCCTGGATGTGCCGCTCCGCCTCGGTATCGAGAGCCGACATGGCTTCGTCGAGGATGAGAATGGGCGCATTTTTCAGAAGCGCGCGTGCGATCGCGATTCGCTGGCGTTGACCGCCCGAGAGCAATACACCGCGGTCACCCACCATCGTGTCGAGCCCCGCTGGCTGGTCGCGGGTGAATTCCAGCACGTGCGCGGCTTCCGCGGCCTCTTCCAGGGCTTCGTCGGAAACCTCGCGCCCGAATGCAATGTTGTTCCGGATGGTGTCGTTGAACAACACGATATCCTGACTGACTACTGCAATCTGCTCGCGCAAGTTGTGCAGCTCGTAGTCATGAACATCCAGGCCATCGATGCGCACTTGTCCGGATTTGACATCGTAGAACCTGGGTAGCAGGTTCACGAGCGTGGACTTGCCGCTGCCGGATCGGCCGACGATGGCGATGTTCTCACCGGCATCGGCTTTGAGGCTCACACCCTGCAAGGCCGCGCCTTTGCCGCTGTCGTACGTGAACCAGACGTTGGCATATTCCACCTCGCCGCGCGCGCGACCCACGACCCGGCCGCCCCCTTGCGGCTCCGCGGGCTCATCGATCATCGAGAAAACTCCGTGCGCTGCCGCAATTCCCTGTTGCATGGGACCTGCAACACCGACGAGATTGCGCAGCGGCTGGGCGATATTCACGAGCGCTATCAGGAACGCGAGCAGGTCGCCGGTGGTCATGCGCCCATAGACCGCATCCGAGATGGCTTTGGAGACCACCAGCGCGGCGCCCATCGCAGTCACGAGCTGCACGATCGGATTGGCCAGCCCCTTGGTCAGGATCAGGCGCATGTTCGAGCGCCAGTTGCGCTCGTTCACGGCCTCGAACTGGCCGCCGAGATGCCGTTCGGCGTTGTATACCTTGATGAGCCGCGGTGCTTCGAAAATCTCCTTGCCCACGCGCGTGACATCCCCCATGGAATCCTGGATGCGGCGGCTGTAGCGGCGAAAGCGCTGGTTGATGACGGAGACGAGCCAGCCCACCAGCGGACCGATGGTCAGGGCCATCAACGTCAGTTTGAAGTTGAGATACAGCAGGTAGGCAATCGAACCGAGCAGCGTCAGGGCCTCCCTGAGGATGACGGCAACCGAGTCGGTGGTGGCCTGCCCGATCTGCTCGGTGTTGTACGTGAGACGCGAAAGGAGCACCGCGGAGGAGTTGCGGTCGAAATAGCCGATCGGCAGCACCAGCACGCGCTGCACGATCTCGGTTCTCAGGCGCGTGACGATCCGCCGGCCCACGTAGCCCATGAAATAGGTTTCGGTGAAGTCGCCGAGGCCCCGAAACACGAACAGCACCACGAGACCCAGCGGTATCCACACGATGGTGCGTGGATCCTTTTGGGCAAGAATCGCATCGCCGAATAGCTTGCCGAACAAGGCGAATGCGACCATCGTGGCGGAAAACAGAATTCCCCCGAGCAGGCCGAGCGTGAACGCCCCGCGATGCGGGCGTAGATAAGTCAGCAGGCGCCGATATGTGCGCTTCGCATCCTGCGCGTCGTGCGGCACGGGGCTCGCAACGTCGTTCAAGGTTTACCTGCCGGCTCTTCCTTGACAGTGGCGATGTTGATTTCGGCGAAGCCGAGGCGCCCGAGCACGTCCATGGCTGAGATGACTGACTGGTGAGTTGCGCGTGCGTCCGCACGTACGGTTACGCGCTGATTTCGATTCGTACCAGCTTCCTTGAGAAGCGCAGCGCGCAATGTGTCCTGGCTGGAGTTGATGAGCTCGCGCTCATTGACCCGGTAGCTGCCCTGCTGGGTAACCGTTACTACCAGCGGCTCGCTGGCGGGCTTTGCCTGTGGGACGGCAGACGCCTGTGGGAGGTGAACGCGCAGGCGCCCCTCGTCGGTAAACCGGCTGGACAACATAAAGAACACCACGAGCAGCAACACCACGTCGATGAGCGACACGATGTTGATCTCGGGCTCCTCGTGAGTTCGAGGCTTGAGATTCATGTCAGGCAGCCGCGCGTTCGCGTCCCGGAGAAGCCTCGACGGCATCTGCCATTCGCATCGCCTGTTTTTCCATTTCCACGACGATACGTTCTACGCGGCCGCGCAGATAGCGATATGCGATGAGTGAGGGTATGGCGACGCACAGACCCGCAACCGTCGCGATCAGCGCTTCGGCAATGCCGCCGGACAGCGCCCGGGGATCGCCCATGCCACCGGCCTGAATGGCGTTGAACGATCGAATGATACCGGTCACCGTGCCGAGCAGGCCGAGCAGCGGCGAGACCGACGCAATGGTTCCGAGCGTGTTGATATAGCGCTCGAGCTCATAGACGACGTGGCGGCCGGCGTCCTCCAGGCGCTCCATGAGAATCTCACGGGGCCGATGCCGGTTGGCGAGTCCCGCGGCCAGCAGCTTGCCCAGGGGCGAGTTCTGCTCGAGAGCGGCAATCACCTGGTCGTTGACCTGGTTGGCCTCGATCAGCTGCCAGACCTTCTGGGGCAGCTCCTGGGGCAGCACGCGCCGATCCTGCAGCGTCCATAGCCGCTCGAGAATGATCGCAGCGGCGGTAATCGAACAGAGA
>JAQGOF010000160.1 GCA_028293745.1 Gammaproteobacteria bacterium
CCCGGCCACAGTCCGTCGCCCGCCTGTTTGAGCGCCAGCAGCCCATCGTCGATACCCAGATGAGTCGCGAGCCACGCCCCGACTGCAATCAGCCAGATCGCCGAGAGGGCCGAGCCCGCAAAGACATTCAGGATGATCTTGCCGCGCGGGGTTCGAGTGGGCAGGTAGCGGGAGTAGTCGGAGACATAGGGAGCGGCGGTGATGTTGAAGCTGGCGGCCGATGCCAGTTGCGTAACGAAGGCCGCCCAGCTGAAAACGCCCTGCGCAGGCGTGGTTCCTCCGGCTTTTCCGGTCAGGATCGCAAGACTCAGAACGCAGAACAGCGGCAGACTGATCCAGAACAGGATCCTGAACACCCGGTGCAGCCAGTCGTAACCCCAGATCGCCAGCGCCGCGGCCAGCAACGACATTCCGACCGCCACAGCGCTGCGATTCGCGCCCCACAGCGCATGAGAGCCTGCCGAGACCAACACGGTCGAAACCACGTTGTATCCAACGAGGCTCACCAGTGTGCCGAGCAGAGGCACGATCACGCCGCGGTATCCGAATTGCGCACGCGACTGAATCATCTGCGGGAGCCCCATTTCGGGGCCCTGCGAGGCGTGAAAGGCCTGGAATGCCGTACCTATGACTATTCCCAAGGAACCCGCCAGGGTCGTGGCCCCGAGCGACAGACCCAGGCTCGGGCCGACAAAGCCGATTGCGATGGCAAAGAAGTGAAAGTTACTCAGAAACCAGAACGGCCCCTGGTCCTGCACGCGGCCGTGCCGCTCCTGCTCGGGTACGAAATCGATCGAATGGCGTTCGATTCCCATCAGGCCCGGCAATCCCGCGCCCGCCCAGCCGGGCGGCCCGTCCGCTCAGGCGGATCGGGGTTGCTTGAATTGCTTGGCCAGCTTGAGATTCTGCCCCTGGTAGTTGGACTTGATGTCCTGCCCATAAAGAGATTGAGGTATGTCCGCCATGCGTTCATAGCGCAGCCAGCCTACTGTTTGACCGTGTTCGAGCAGAAACGGCACTTCGTGCGAGCGTACCTCCAATACGCCGCGGCTGCTGCCAGCCCGGCCACTCGCGCCACTCCAGCCAAATCCCGGATCGAAAAACCCCGCGTAATGCACGCGGAACTCGCCTGCGCGCGTGTCGTACGGAAGCATCTCGGCGGCATAGTTTGGCGGGACGGCTATGGCTTCCTTGGTCATCAGAATATAGAACTCATCCGGAACCAGCGTGAGTGAAGATTCTTTGTGGAAACGCATCGGCTCCCAGAAATCGAACGGATCGTAGTCGCGCCGCTCGAGATCGATGCGCTTGGTGTTTTTCTTGGCGCGCCAGCCAATCAGCGCATTGGCCTGACCGGTGCCTTTCAGATCCACTGTGAACGGCAATATCCCGGGTTTTTCGCTCAGTCGCGCCCTTTCCTCCACGTCGCTGGTGTCGACGATCCGCCCGTCTTCGAGCAACTGTTTCCAGTCTGCGGCGGTGATCTGTTTGGGAGCCAGGCCGCGTGTACGGCGGAACCTGAGTTGATTGAGGCGTGTCCCGGTCTTCACAACGACACTGAAACTGCGCGGCGCGATCTCGATGTAGAGCTGGCCTTCGTAACCATCTTCGACCTGGTCGAAGTGGGTTGCTTCATCGGCAATCAGGCGCGTGAGAATGTCGAGCCGGCCGGTTGAGCTTTTTGGATTGGCGAAGGCGGCTACTTCGCTTTTCAGCCTGATGCTCTCCAGCAGAGGCACGACATAGACCCGCCCCTTCTCGAGCACAGCACCGTCGCGCAGATCGATTTTGAACTTCTCGATATCCGCATCCAGCTGCTGCATTTTATCGAGTACTTTTACGCCCCGTCCGGGAAGGAAACTGGTGTCGACGGGGTAGGCGTAATACCCGAGGCGCAGGTCTATGCTGGCCGGCTGAATCTGGTCACTTTCAATGCTTTTGAGAAGCTCCGCTGATTTGATTTCGCCGTTGTTCACCATCTCGTGGATGGCCTGGTACGGGAGTATTCCTGTATAGGCGGATTGACGGGCGGGCGTCTCAACCAAGGGGTTTACTTCCATTGCGTCACCGTGCCCGCTGCAACCGGCGCTGATGTCGCTCTGCGAGCCCAGCAGTCCATCAGGTAGGATTCCTCTGTAATGGCCAAAGTAGCCGCTCCGGGTGAGGGAGTATTATAGCCTGCGCTTGTCCGAGAGGAGTGCGGCCTGGCTGTCGGGATGCTCGAAGGCCGACGCCATCCGATTGCACTGCGCCGCTGAGATACCCAATGACAGGGCGACTGAGCGCCAGTTGGAAACGGCTTCGGCAACTTCCCTGGCAATTGCCCGCGCCTGCGGTTCACCCAGTTCGAAATATCCAGCCACAGATAGTGCGAGGTCGAGGGATGCACTTTGATCTGCCTCATCAATTGCCGTGCACAAGACTCTGGGCTTCACGTCGATCGGCACAGGGTTCAGATCGAAAGCAGGTGAAAGCACCCAGCCCGCTGTGCCGCTATAAACGAAGCCATGATTCCTCATATGGTCGTCAACGTTCGAGATCAGCACGCTGAAGACAATGCGCCGCCACAACTCATGCATGTCTTGAACCGGCCGTGAGCCGTGTTGCCGTAAAGCATCGACCATTTCAAGGTAACTGCGCGTTTCGTTGTCCTTTGCTCCAAGCATGCTCATGGCCGATAGGAACGGGATGCGCTCCTTCCGATTGCGATCGAATCGGGACACGATCAAGGCATCCTTGCTGGCAATGTTCACGAGACGGAATCGCGGCACGGAAATTCCAGCGTTCGCTGCAAGCGACAGAGCGGTGGCTTCCCACGCGACTACTCGCCACTCGTCTTCCTTGTGCGGAAACTTTGCGATTGCGAGGCTTCCGTCATTGTCGCGTACTGATGCCTTGGGGCGTGCACCGCCAAGAGACGAACCAGGCGCAAATAGCAGCTTGAGATCTTCGTCGTCTTCATCCTCGTCGATGACTCGCTGTGCTGCCGAGAGCAACCGCGGTAGCTCGACGAGTGGTGGAATAGATGTATGTTGAGTTGTAGCGAGGAAGGGCCCATCCGGCTGTGAAGCAAATCGGAGCGCACCCTGACGAGCCTCATCGTTGACCATCAGCAGGAAGTCAATCTCGTACAGCGTGCGTGGCGCTTCAGGGGCAGCCGCTGCGCGTCGTCGCTCCGCTCGTCGCATCAACATGCGGCCCCAGCGATCAGGAGCGGAATCGCCAATAGCGCCGAACAGGGCGCGATCCGTCGTGGTGTGGAAAGCGCCTCCCCCGAGTTGGAGGGCAGGTTCGAGGGCGTAACGCTCAGCACTGCTCATCCAGGCTTTGTCGTACTCGAAGGTGGCGCTCTCCTTCCCTCGACGCAAGTGCGCCCAAAGGCGCCCGGCTAACCTTGGTGAACCATGCAGATCCGCGTAGACGAGAACTTCACGATCGATCACGGCTGCTCAGCCGGACTGCGACGCTTGCGAGACCGAATGCGTTTCGGCAATTGGTCTTCAGCGAGCGCCAAGCCCTGCTCGTCATTCCTGATATCGGCGAGTTCCGCGACTCGATCGGCCAGTCCAAGGATGAATAGCACGGTCGCCGTGATGCCGATGGATACGCCGGGATCGCCGGCTTCGAGCTTGACGAGCGTGGTGCGACTGATGGAGGCACGCTCGGCGACGACGGCCGCTGGGATGCGCCGGCGAAGGCGAGCGTCACGAATATCTCGGCCTAGCTTTCGCAAGGCCCGTGTAACTGGCAGGGGGTGGCGATATCGCTCCAGATTGGATTTAACGTCCATAATAGTGAACGTTATAGCACATAATGTTCACTCCTGTGAGCATTATAGAACCAGGCAGGAACCGGAAAACGGCTCAGGCTTAACGCCCATTTAAATGAACATTACTGGGCTTAACGACCAGAAAAGTGAACGTAACAGGGATTTGCGGTTCTTACGGATTTCCAGCGAGACGAGCCTGTTCATTTAGGGCTCCGTTGGAATAAGCCATATCCTTTTCAGCGCCTTCTGCTGACGCGGTGGAATAGATAACTTAGCTCCATCGAAACGCCGTCGGGTTTCCGGCGGCCCAACAAAGGATCCTGGAATGAGCACTCAAGTTGTCTTGATCACCGGTGGACTCACCGGCATTGGGCGCGCCGCCGCCGTCGCATTCGCCAAGAAGGGCGCGAAGGTGGTCGTTTCCGGTCGGCGTGATGAGGCCGGCAAGGCGCTCCTCAAGGAGCTGCGCTCTTTCGGCTCGGAGGCCGAGTTCATCAACGCCGACGTCCGCAAGGAGAATGACATCCGCGCTCTGGTCGACAAGACCGTCGAACGGTTCGGTCGTCTCGATGTCGCGGTGAACAATGCTGCTACCGAAGGCCAGGTTGGCCCGATCACGGACCAGACTGCGGAGAGCTATGCCGCGACATTCGACACGAATGTTCTCGGCGTGCTCCTGAGCATGAAGCACGAAGTGCGTGTCATGCAACGACAGCGCAGCGGTAACATTATCAACATCTCCTCGACCTACGGGCACGAGGGTGCGGCCGGGGCCTCCGTCTATGTCGGGAGCAAGCACGCCGTCGAAGGCATCACGAAGTCGGTGGCGCTCGAGATCGTCAACTCGGGAATCCGTGTGAACGCCGTGGCGCCTGGACCTACGGACACCGGTATGTTGACCCGTTTTACGGGGACGCCGGAGCACAAGGCGGCTCTGGTGAAGGGTGTTCCGATGGGTCGCCTCGGCCTCTCGGAGGAGCTTGCCAACGCGATCGTCTTCATGGCATCCGACGAAGCTTCATTCATCACCGGCCATATCCTCAACGTCGACGGCGGTCACACCGCCAACTGATCCTGTTCGGGCGCGGAGGTTTGCTCCACGCCCGGTTGAGCGGCGGTCTTCCCGAGGCACCCTTCTGCAGCTTTCGCTGCATCCCAGGAAATGGAAATGACATGAGCATCCATACACACCAAACCGCGCCCACACAGTTTGCCGAAGCTAACGGCATCCGCTTTGCCTATCGTCGCTTCGGCAAGGCTGGCGGCGTGCCGCTGGTCTTCAACATGCACTTCACTGGCACAATGGATCATTGGGATCCGGCGGTAACGGATGGCTTCGCAAAAGACCGCGAAGTTATCCTCTTCAATAACGCCGGTGTCTCGAGTTCTTCCGGCGAGGTGCCTGCGTCGGTGGAGAAAATGGCCGTAAATGCCGTTGCCTTCATCAAGGCGCTGGGCCTCTCTCAGGCCGACGTGCTCGGCTTTTCGCTCGGCGGCCTCATCGCGCAGGAAGTTGCGATTACGGAGCCCAGGCTGGTCCGCCGTTTGGTGCTCGTTGGTACCGGGCCGCGCGGAGGCGAGGGCATGGCAACACTGACGCCTGAGGCGCAGGCGGTCTTTGGCGGTAAGTACGAGAATCCGGACCATGTGTGGCTTGGCGCATTCTTCACGCCCTCGAAGCGGAGTCAGGCGGCGGGCCATGAATACCTGAAGCGATTTCGTTTGCGCACCGCCGGTCGAGATCCGGAGGTGAATGAGAAGGTTGCACCAGCGCAGCTCGAGGCGCTCAACAGGTGGGGTGCTGCACGCGAAAATCCCTATGAATATTTGAAGCAGATTAGTCAGCCGACGCTTGTGGTGAACGGCAGCAACGATGTGCTCGTCTACTCAGTGAATTCCTTCATCCTGCAGCAGAACATTCCCGACGCCCAGTTGATCCTGTACCCGGATTCCAATCACGGGTCGCAGTACCAATATCCCGAGCTCTTTGTGCGTCATGTTTCAATGTTTTTGTCGCCGAAAGACGTTTGAGCGGCGTGCCGTGTTCGGCACGACATGTTTGAACCTGATTCCAATTCAGAAGGATACAGACCATGGCTGACAAGCCGATGAAGATTCCCGGGCCCGACCACCCCATTTCGATCGCTGCGAACCCGTCTCGCGTGTTGGTCACAGTCGGCGGAAAGGTTATCGCCGACACTCGCGCTGCGTTGACGCTTCGCGAGGCCTCCTATCCCGCCGTTCAGTACATCCCCCGTCGGGATGTCGATATGGCCGCGCTCACGCGTAGCGAACACACGACGTATTGCCCCTACAAGGGCGACGCTTCCTACTACAGCATTCCGTCCGGCGGGGATCGCTCCCTTAATGCGGTGTGGACTTATGAGACCCCATTCGAAGCGATGGCACAGATCAAGGATTACGTCGCCTTCTACCTGGACCGTGTCGACGAGATCAGATAACAGACGCCGGTGCCTGGCTTCGGTGGCTCGGGCCGGGCTGCACGCCACAAAGCTGCCAGAGCCTCACGCGTTCCCGCGACGACGCATGCCCTTGAGTGCGGTGACGAGTTGTTCGGGGTGAAGTCGATTCCGGTAGTCAACATCGACGGCGCCCAGAACGATCGTGCCGTCTGTGGTAATCAGATAAGTCGCCGGTATCGGGACCAGCCATTCGCCTGCTCTAGCGTTGCGGGGCGGCTCATATCCGCGCTGGAGGTAAATTGGTCGGAGTTGGGCTGGCAAGGAGTAGGAGACGCCGTATGCGACCGCCACCTTCATCCCGTCATCGACCAGTGTTGTGAATGGCAGGCGCGCCGCCTCGGCTTGTGCGGCTCCGAGGAATTTCGGTGATGGTGGTGGGGCGATGGCGACCACCCGTCCACCGGCGGCGCGAACATCGTCATGAGCCGCCGCTAGATCAGTCAGGCTGTCATGGCAGTACGTACACCAGGAACCGCGGTAAAAATGGACGATCGCTGGCCCAGCTGCACTCAGTTCTTGGAGGCTAAACCGGCGCCCGGCATAGTCGCGGAGGCGGAAGTCTGGAGCCATCGAGCCAGCCCGCACCGCTCGGCTGGAGGCGGCCGCCACCTCCATGGCGATCGCCGCCATCTGGTCGGCGTCAAGTTCCGGTGGGGCTGACAGACCTGGCTCGATCTTGGGCATATCCGCCTTGGTGACTGCACGCTTGATGGACGATATCCGGTCCACAGCGGCCGCAGTAGAGGCGGAGGCGGATATGCCTTATGCCAACGGCTTTGAAGTCCGGTTCCTGACGGATGATTTATTTATTCCATTTCGTTGGCAGAAGGTGCACAAAGACACGTGGCTCATTCTGGTGGAGCGTTAAATGGACAGACTCGCGGCATTAGAGATCTTCGTGCGCGTCGTCGATACCGGCTCGTTTTCGGCGGTGGCACGCAATCAGCGTATCGGACAGCCGGCCGTCTCGAAGGCCGTTGTCCAGCTCGAGGAGTGGCTGGGAGTCAGCCTGCTCATGCGTTCGACGCGCAGTGTGGTCCCGACCGAGGCCGGCCGGATTTTTTATGAGCGTGCGAAGCGGACGATTGAGGAGGCCGACGAGGCCGTGCTGGCGGCGCGAGGGAGTGCGCGCAGCCTCTCAGGTAAGCTTCGCGTCTCGACGTCGGTTTGCTTTGGACGGCTCCATGTCATTCCTAACTTGTCGGTGTTTTTAGCCGAACACCCGGACCTCCATATCGAGCTTGTCCTCGACGACCGTCACTTGGACCTCGTCAACGAGGGCATCGATGTATCGCTGCGCATGGGGGCGATGCCGGATTCCAACATGACGGCGCGACGGATCGCGGAGGGCCGCCGCATCGTTGTGGCGACTCCTGTGTATCTTCAGCGCCATGGAACCCCCACGTCCCCCGGCGAGCTGATCAGCCATCAGGCGATCATGTACACGCGGGGCGGAGGGGATGAGTCCTGGAGGTCCTGGACGTTCCGAAAGGACACTGCGGAGGTGTCTGTGGTTCTCCAAGGGCGGGTGAAAGTGACCGCGGCGGAGGGTATCCGGGAGGCGGTGAATTGCGATATGGGGTTGGCGGTGTCTTCGGAGTGGAATTTCTGGCCCGACCTGAGATCCGGAAAGGTCGTGGAGGTTTTGGAGGACTGGACCTTGCCGCCGACCAATCTGTCCGCGGTTTACCCGACGGGTCGCCTCGCAGGCACCAAGGCGCGCGCATTCGTTTCGTTTGTCGAGCGGTTCATGGCAGCTGAGCTCAGTTTGCCCGCAGTGGGAGCGCGCGTTCCCAAAGTCGTTCAAGAAGGAACTCGGCAGCACGCGCAGTGAGTTCGCCGCGGCGCAGCAGAGTAGCCTCACCTCTGGTCGAGTTCGGCAACAAGCCTTTTGGGTGCCGCCCTGGCCGATCCGACGCGACGGGCAATCCTCTCGCGGCTCGCAGCCGGCGAGGCATCGGTGAATGAGATTGCCGTGCCGTTTGAGATGAGCCAACCGGCGGTGTCGAAACACCTGAGAGTCCTCTCCCATGATGGCGGACTGGCCGCGGGTACTGCTAACGACAGTGGTGTTTGATGAAGA
>JAQGOF010000048.1 GCA_028293745.1 Gammaproteobacteria bacterium
CAGCGGAGGCGATCCCGGATTCGTCTTCACCGGCAAACGGGATTCCAGCCGCATGCACAATCTCGGCACCCGGCAGAGCCTGCCGCAGCCCTGCCACCACACTGACTCTGTCTTGCGCTCGACCGGCTGCTCCCCAACAGCCACCCATCTCGGCTGCGGCGTCAGCGAGCGGCCCAATGACGCACACACGCCGCAGCGTGCCACGCAGGGGCAACGTCTCCCGATCGTTTTTCAACATCACGATGGCACGAGCACCCACCGACCGGGCGAGTTCCCGACGGTGAGTCAATGCGGCCTGTGACTCAGGCCGCGAGCCTCGTCGATAGGGGTCATCGAAGAGCCCGAGGCGCTCCTTCAAGCGAAGCACGCGCCGCACGGATTCGTCGATCTGCTCCATGGTGACGAGCCCACGCTCGAGCGCAACGGGTAACGCTCGACGATACGCATCCGACATCATGTCGATATCAACTCCTGCGTCGAGTGCCAGGGCAGCTGCCTGCGGCAGGTCGGCAGCGATACCGTGATGCATCAGTTCCGCGATGGCGTTGTAGTCACTGACGAGAACACCGTCGAAACCAAGCTGTTCGCGCAGATGGTGGCGCAACAGCTCCTTGTTTGCGGTCATGGGAGTGCCATCCAAGTCGGTGAACGCAGGCATGATCGTAGCCACGCCTGCCGCGACTGCCGCGTCAAAAGGGGGCAGGTGAACCTCCAGCAGCGTGCGCTCCGAAATGTCGACAGGCGCGTATTCACGTCCCGCCAGAACCGGCCCGTATGCGCAAAAGTGCTTGGCACAAGCTGCGAGCGCGTCAGGCGAGGCGAGATCGGACCCCTCATAGCCACGGACCTTGGCGCGTGCCATTTGAGCACTGACCCAGGGGTCCTCGCCCGACCCCTCCGCAGTACGTCCCCAGCGGATATCGCGAGACACGTCGAGCATCGGCGAGAAGGTCATCGCAAGGCCATCCGCAGCGCCCTCCTTGGCGGCTTCCCGTGCCGTCAGTTCCCAGGTCTGCGGATCAAACAGGGCTGCCTCCGCGAGCGGAATTGGGAATAACGTCCGATGTCCATGGATGATGTCGAGGCCGATCAGCAGAGGGATTTTGAGCCGGGATTCCTCGACGGCCAGGCGCTGCATTTCGCGAACCGGACCTGCGCCAACGAGGTTGAGCAGGTTCCCAATCGCACCGGTCTTGATGGCCTCGGTTGAGTCACCGGCAATGACGGGGCCGGTCACGGCATGACCTGCCGCTGTCATGGTGAGCTGCCCCACCTTCTCCGCGAGGGTCATCTGCGCCATCAGTTTCTCGATCCGATTCATCGAAACCCGTCCTCAAAAAACATATGGTCGCGGAAACAGGGCAAAATCGCGAGTGAAGAACTTGGAGGGCCCATGGAGACGTCCGAACTGGCCGCATTGCCCGACGAGCAATTGCTCGAGATCGTGCAACGCCAGACATTCAATTTTTTCTGGGATGGAGCGCACCCCGTCAGCGGCCTTGCGCCCGATCGGTGCACGACGCGGGCCAACGCAGCGGATGACAAAGTCGCGATCGGTGGGTCCGGGTTCGGCATCATGGCTATTCTCGTGGCCGTGGAGCGCGGCTGGGTCACGCGCGAGGCCGCGATCGAGCGTCTGAGGCGGATGCTCGACCTGCTGACTGCTGCCACGTGCTATCACGGTGCTTATGCCCATTTCGTGAATGGCCGGACCGCCGCCACCATCCCCTTCTACCGCAAGGACGATGGCGGCGACCTGGTCGAGACCTCTTTTCTGTGCATGGGTCTTCTGTGTGCACGGCAGTATTTCAACCGTGACACTCAAGCTGAACAGTCCCTGCGGGGCCGGATTACCTGGCTGTGGGAAGAGGTGGAGTGGGATTGGTACACCCAGGATGACAGCCGCGTGCTGTACTGGCACTGGAGTCCTAACAACGGCTGGGCGATGGACCATGAGATCAGGGGTTGGAACGAATGCCTGATCACCTACGTGCTGGGTGCCGGGGCTCCCCGCTACCCGATCGATCCGATCGTCTATCATCGCGGCTTTGCAGCCGGCCGCACGTTCCTCAATGGCAAGCGTTACTACGACATCGAGCTGCCGCTGGGAATGCCGTTTGGCGGGCCGCTGTTCTTCGCGCATTACTCGTTCTGTGGACTCGACCCGCGCGGCCTCAAAGACGAGTACGCCGACTATTGGGAGCTCAACCAGCGCCACGTGGCGATCAACCGCGCGCACTGCCTCGCGAATCCCAACAACTACAAGGGCTATGGCGCGCTGTGCTGGGGTCTTACTGCCAGCGACGATCCTGATGGCTACTCGGCGCATGCGCCCGACAATGACAACGGGACGATCTCACCTACGGCCGCTCTCGCGAGCCTGCCGTACGCGCCACGAGAAGTGATGAGCACGTTGCGTCATTTTCTCGAGGAGCATGGCGAGCAACTCTGGGGGCGTTACGGATTTGCCGATGCTTTCTGCCAGCAGCGGAACTGGTACGCTGACACCTACATCGCCATCGATCAGGGACCCATCGTCATCATGATGGAGAATCATCGTACCGGCCTGCTGTGGAAGCTGTTCATGAGCGTTCCGGAAGTGCAGGCGGGATTGCGCAGGCTCGGTTTCACGAGTCCGCGCCTGCGCGAGGCGCACGGCCGCTGATGGCGCGAGGGGCCCAGGATCTGGAGCAGTGGCTCGAGCGAGAGTATCGGCGCGCCGCCGAGGCGATGCTGGTCAGCGTATCGCCTGTGGGAATCGTGAAGACCCGGCCGGGGTTTGGTCACACCATCCATGCCGTCAAAGGCTCCATCGTTGCATCGCCAGTGCTGGCAGACTGGAATCCGGAGCCGGACTATTTCTTTCACTGGTTTCGCGATTCGGCCGTCGTCATTGACGCTGTACGCCTGCTGTTCGAAGCCGGTGACCTGGATGCGCAGGCCCTGGAGCACTTCGCCGATTTCGTGAGGTTCAGCCTCTCACTGCAGGATCTCGATGGACGCAAGGTGATCGCCACGATGGCGTGGCGCGAAAACGTTGCGGCCGACTTCATCAGATTTCTGCGCAGGGACGACGAGCTCGACGCCGTGCACGGCGAGGCCATCGTGGCCGAGACCCGAGTGAACCCGGACGGAACGCTCGACATCTCGAGCTGGACCCGCCCCCAACACGACGGCGCGCCGCTGCGGGCCCTCTCGGTACTGAGATGGGTCCGGTCGCACTCGCTCGATTCCGATCTGCGCGCGTTGGTGTCCCGGTTGGTTCGGTCAGATCTTGCGTTTACGTTTGCACATTGGCGCGAGCCCTCATTTGATATCTGGGAAGAGGAGAGCGGCCTCCACTACTACACCCTGTGTGTGTCCGCCGCTGCTCTTCGCGAAGGTGCCGCCTGGTTGGATGGTGTTGACCAAAGCGCTCTGGCGCGGTCGTACCGCGCCGAGGCGGATATCATTTACCGCATCCTCGATGGGTACTGGCTGCCCGGGGAGGGACACTATCGGTCCCGGGTGCTGGCATCGGGCGCGGGCTCGGCCAAGGGGGTTGCCAAGGACTTGGATATAGCCGTCATCCTTGCTGCGATTCATGCGTTGGCTGACGGCTCGACCCACTCGGTTCGCGATCCACGCATGCAGGCGACCCTACAGCGGCTCGAATCCCTCTTCGATGCCGCTTATCCAATCAACCAGGTTCGACCTGCTCATCGGGCTCCGGCCATGGGCCGCTACGCGGGAGATGTGTACTTTTCCGGCGGTGCGTACTACTTCTCCACGTTGGGAGCGGCCGAATTCTGCTTTCTCGCGGCCGCACACAACGAGGAAGCATCAGCCTGGATTGCAAGGGGAGATGCTTTCCTCGCGACCGTTCGTGCATACACGCCGGAAAACGGCGAGCTGTCAGAGCAGTTCGACCAGCGCACCGGCGAACAGACCTCCGCGCGGCATCTTGCCTGGAGCTACGCCGCTTTCATTTCCTGCGTGGTTGCCAGGCGTGCTGTTGTAGGGATTGGCGGATGACAGCCAATCCACAAGCGGGCGCACCCGAGGACACGACCGCAGCCGCCATAACCGCAGCCGCGGCCGACAAAGCCGCGGTGGACGAAGCGGCGGCGGACGAAGCCCGCGCGGCAGGCCTGGGCCCGCAGATGGCCATGATGATGCGGGCGCTGCGTGGCTCGCCGGTTGCCAGGGCTCTGGTCATACTCGTTGTTTCCATCATCGTGGTTGTAGTCGTAACCGCCTACGGACAGATCCGGCTCAACCGTTGGAACAAGCCTTTTTACGACGCCTTGTCGCGGCGCGACCTGCACGACTTCCTCACCCAGCTCGGTGTCTTTTTCATCATTGCCGGCATCGTGCTGATCCTGAATGTGGGCCAGCGCTGGCTGGTCGAGATGTTGAAGCTCAAGTTGCGCCACGGCATCGTGCACGATCTGCTGAAGGACTGGATGTTGCCGCGGCGCGCCTTCTGGCTCGCAAACGCGGGCGGGCCGATGGGTGTCAACCCGGACCAGCGCATGCACGAGGATGCCCGCAAGCTGTGCGACCTGTCAGCCGATCTCGGTACCGGGCTGCTGCAGGCTGGAATTCTGTTCGGTATTTTTGCCGGGGTGCTGTGGGGACTGTCTGCCGGCTTTTCGGTCCGCTTCCGGGACACGGACTACGCCATCCCCGGTTTCATGCTGTGGGCCGCCGTCGTGTACGCGGGTGCGGGCTCGTTGCTGAGCTATTGGGTGGGGCGCAGCCTGATCAACCGCAATTCCGAACGCTACGCGCGTGAAGCGGATCTACGATTCTCGCTGGTCCGCATCAACGAGCACCTGGATGGAATCTCGCTAGCTGCGGGCGAGGAGGATGAAAGACGGCGCGTCGAGTTGCACCTGGACAACGTGCTCACTGCGACCCGGCGATTGGTCAAGGGTCTCACCAATCTAACGTGGGTCACGGCAGGCTTCGGCTGGATTACCATAGTGGCGCCGATCCTGGTCGCCGCTCCATTATATTTCGCAGGCAAGATTTCCTTCGGCGGCCTGATGATGGCGGCCGCGGCGTTCACCCAGGCGCAATCCTCCCTGCGCTGGTTTGTGGATAACTTCAGTACCATTGCTGATTGGCGCGCTACCTTACATCGCGTAGCGAGCTTCCGGTACGCTCTGACGACTACGGAGGACCTGCACGACTTCGAGAGCCGCATCACCTATGTGGAAGGGGACGCGGGCACGATCACGATCGACGATCTCGACATAGTCTCTCCCGCCGGTTCCGACATGCTCAAGGAAAGAAAGGTCGTTGTGAAAGCCGGCGAACGCGTGCTCATCGTCGGTGCGCCCGGCACCGGCAAGACCCTGTTGTTCCGCGCCCTTGCCGGACTGTGGCCGTGGGGCGCCGGCACCATCACCCGTCCGAAAGACGAGATGATGCTCTACCTGCCCCGTGGCACGCCCTATTTGCCGCGCGGGACACTCAAGGAAGTCCTGGCTTATCCGCTGGAGGTCGAGCGGTTCAGCGAGTCCGCGTTCAGTCATGCGCTTGGCCGCCTCGGTCTCGAGCGGCTGGTCCCGCTGCTGGAGGTGACACGGCGCTGGGATCGGGAGTTGAGCCAGGATGAGCAACTCGGCCTCGCTTTCGCGCGAATCGTCCTGCAGACACCGCCGTGGCTGCTCATCGACGACATGTTGGGATCGCTCGATGATGAGTCGCTGGAGCGAATCATTGACATCTTCGCTAACGAGCTCGCGCGGACCAGCGTCATCCACATAGGCCGGGCTGCCCAGGCCCGTGATCCGCTCTTCCACCGTGTTCTGCATCTCGTCAAGTCGCCTGTGACCAGTACCCTTCCTGCCATCGTCGGCAAGGGCGGGGCCGCCAGTGCGCCCAACGCATCGGCAGTCGATCACTGATGAAATCGCTTCTGCTTCTGCTGGTCTGTCTGGTCGGGTCGTCCTGGGCCACTGCTCAGGATTTCGACTTCAAGCCGCCTGCCTCCGTGAACGATCCAACCGTGCCGGCCGTGATGCGTGATCTCGCCGAGCGCATCCTGCCGGTGTACCAGGAGAACGATCAGGATCGCTATCTGCGCAACCTCTCGGGCTTGCAGCTGGTGGCAGGTAACTACACCGCTGCATGGCAGACTCGCCAGCAACTGCGCGAGCGGCGCAAGAGCGTGGACGCGCGGCGACCGATCGGCCCGTCGGTGATCTATGACATCTACGCCTACGCCAAGGCCCGGGAGGCGGAGGACAAGGGCCGGTTTCCCCAGTCATACGCCACGGCGTACCGTGCCATTGTCTCTCAGCTCAGCGATCAGGATGCATACAAGCTCACGGGTTGGCTCGCCGCTCCCGCCGGGCCCTTGCGAGATGCTGTGCAGCGTGCTTTCGATCAGTGGCGTTCCAAAGGCAGCATTCCACAGACGGACGCCGTCGATTTGATCTGGACGTATCTCGCGTTTGATGCGTTTCGGAACTTCCATCCACTGATTGCCGCGCTCAACGAGGAAGACGATAGCCGCCGCTACGTGACCGACTGGGACGTTCTCATCAAGACGCCGGATGGGGCTAACATCTCGGCTGTCGTAGTGCGCCCGAAGGATGATTCCAAGACACTGCCTACCCTTCTCGAATTCACGATCTACGTCGACTCGCGGACCTTTGCGAAAGAGTGTGCCGCTCACGGTTACGTGGGAATAGTGGCTTTCACCCGCGGCGAGCGCAGGAGCCGGGGGCAGGTGATTCCCTTCAAGTACGACGGGGAGGACGCGCGCACTGTCATCAATTGGATAGCCAAGCAGCCCTGGAGCGATGGCCGCGTCGGAATGTATGGCGGCACCTACAGTGCATTCACTCAATGGGCGGCCACGGCAAAGCATCTGCCGGCAGCGTTGAAAGCCATTGCCACGCATTCTGCCACCGCGCCCGGAATCGATTTTCCCATGACGGGCAACATCGTGCGTAACGCCGGATACCGCTGGTCGGGATGCGTCGCCAACCTCAAGGATTTCGACGAAAAGACCTGCAGCGACGAAGGTTTCTGGCGCGGGATCGATGAGGCCTGGTACACCAGCGGCAAGCCGTACCGGGAATTGGAGCACGCCCTGGGCGACCGCAACGTGATCTTCCACAACTGGCTCGATCATCCGAGCTATGACCGGTTCTGGCAGAAGCTGATTCCCTACAAGGAGCAGTTCCGCCACATCAAAATCCCAGTACTGGCGACAACGGGTTACTACGCCGGCGGTGAGGTCGGTTCGCTGCACTACTTCACCGAGCACTACCGAGCCGACCCGCACGCCAACCATACCTTGGTGATAGGGCCCTACGACGACGGCGCGATGCAACACGGCGCACCTGCCAACCTGCAGGGCTATCAGCTTGACCAGAACGCGCTCATCGACCTGCGCGAGCTGCGCTATCAGTGGTTCGACTACATCTTCAAGGGCGCGGAGAAGCCGGCTCTGCTGCAGGACCGCGTCAACTACGAAGTCATGGGAAGCAACGAATGGCAGCACGCGCCCTCGTTGGAGGCCATGGGCAAGGGCACGCTGAAATTCTATCTGGACGCGGCTGCCCTCGAGGGCGATGCCTTGAAGGGTGACGCCCACCGGCTTGCGTTGCGTAAGACTTCGGACTCGACGTTCGTCCAGCACAACATCAATCTGGCAGATCGCAGCGACGCGGCCTCGGCCTTGCCGCCGCCCAACGGTATCGTCAGCAAGAGCCTGCAGACCCGCAACGCCGTGGTATTCGTGAGTGATCCGCTGAAGCACAGCCAGCAATTCAGCGGGCTGTTCTCGGGCAAGCTCGACTTCACGATCAACAAGATGGACGTGGACCTGACTCTCGCGATCTACGAGTTGCTGCCCAATGGCGATTACGTGCAACTATTCGATCCGGCCTACGAGTTCCGCGCCAGTTACGTACACGACCATACCAATCGTCAGCTGCTCAAAGCAGGGGAGCGGCAGCAACTCACGTTCAAGAGCGACCGGCTGACCAGCCGCACGCTGGAGACAGGCAGCCGGGTCGTGATGGTGCTGAGCGTCAACAAGCGGCCGGATCGGCAGATCAACTACGGCACCGGCAATGCCGTAAACGAAGAGTCAATCGACGATGCCCGTGTCCCTGTGAAGATCCGGTGGTACAGCGACAGCTACATAGACATTCCGATCCGGCGTTAGAGTGAGCCTCGCTTGGGCCGGCGTACGGTCCTCACCTTGCCGCTCTTTCCTCCGCCACAGAAGAACTGGTCGCCGCCATCGGACTCGAGCCCCGAAATGCCCACTCCGGGCGGCATCTCGAGCCTCTCCAGGACCTCTCCCGTTCGAGGATCGACTCGCCGCAACTCGCTCTCGTCACCTTCCCAGGTGGCGTGCCAGAGTTCTCCGTCGACCCACGTGACCCCGGTGACGAAGCGGTTGGACTCGATCGTGCGAAGAATCGCCCCTGTTTGGGGATCGATTTGATGGATCTTCCGGTCCCGGTGCTGCCCCACCCAGAGCGTCCCTTCGGCCCACGTGAGTCCCGAGTCACCGCCACCGCCGGGCGCCGGGATCGTGGCGAGCACACGGCCAGTCTTCGGATCGATCTTCTGGATGCGATCCTCGGCGAGCTGATACAGATGCTGGCCGTCGAACGCCGTTCCTGCATGCGCGGCGACATCGATCGAGCGCAGCGTCTTCCCGCTCGCAGGATCGAAGGCGTTTAGCTTGTCTCCAGCAGCAAACCAGACGTTCTGACCGTCATACGTGACTCCACCCACGTTGTCGGCACCTGGAAAGGGTCCGTATTCACGGATGATCTTGGCGTTTGATTTACTCATGCTTCAATCATAGTCAATCGGCAGAGGAGCGGGGAGTAACAAGGTCGTCGTGAATCCCGGCACGGGCGGGGTCATCCAACGACGAGTCCGCGCGCGACCGAATGACTGCACCTTGCCTGTTGCCGCAAGCGAATCGAGGGCCCGCTGCACGGTGCGCTGGCTCGTTCCAAGAGCAAGCGCAAGGGCCGAGCTCGACCACGATTCACCGTCGGCGAGGAAGGCGAGCACCGCCGCATGCTTCTCCTCGACGGGCCGCGCCAGAACCACTACCTCGCGTGCGCGGCGCGGCGCCAGCGCAAAACCTCGCTTCGTCGCGCTCACGTCGGCCAGCGTCCGAAGCACCGTGCGAAGCCGCCCTATTTCGACTCGCAACCGCGCGCGATGCGATTCATCGGCGACCTTCGATCGGAATGCGCGCGCGACGAGCGTGTCCCTCGGTACGTCTCCCGGCCACGCTTCACCCAGCGCGCGTGCGAGCGCGAACAACACCGGGCGCTTTGCGAGCGAGACGACCTTGCTTTCGTCACGTACCACATGACGGCAAGCGTCCACGACGAATGCTTTCGACGCCAGCAACGCTTCGACCTCCTCAAGTAGGAGGAGTCGCTCCTCGCCACTCGCAATCAGGCGCGCAGCAGGCGTTTTCAGGACGAGGAATGCGCTTTCGACCTCCGCCGTCAGCGCAGGGATACGTGCGTGGCGCGCTGCGCGCTCGGCCCGAGTGAGCGCATCGCGCGCCGCCTTCGTCCGGAGGCGCCGCATCGCGATCCCCGCGACCACCAGCTCGTGGGCGGTCCTCAGCGCGGGAGGGAAGGGTGCCGGGTCGAGCTCTGCGAGCGTACGCTCGGCCTCCTCGATGCGCCCGACCAGCAGGAGGCGCCGGACCGTGAGATAGCGCGCATGCGCGGCGTTTACCCGGTCGCCGTGCTCTTCCAGCGTCGCCCGCGCCGCGTCGAGCGCCTTCGCAGGCCAGCCCAAGTCGCGCGAGACGAGCGCGATCTCGGCCTCGGCGACGACGCACCTCGCGCGGGCCACGGCCTCTTTCGGACCGAAGGCACGCGCAGCACTTCGCAGGAGAGCCTTCGCTCGAACGAGATCACCGAGCTGCGCCATCGCCAGGCCTCGAAGCGCCAGACCAGGCGCGTCGTCGCGCAGGGCGACCCGCTTCAATGCGCCAAGGGGATCACCCGCAGCGAGTGCACGCGCCGCGGCAGTGATCAGCGAGTCCATCGGAATCCCGTCACACTTGTAACTCCCATCGTTCGATACCCGGCGCTTAGGCTATCTCATAGCCAACAACCACCCAGAGAGAAGGAGAGAAGAGCGATGACGAAGCACATGACCGGGACACGTAAAGAGTGGCTCGGAGCGCGGCTCGAGCTGCTAGAGGCGGAGAAGGATCTCACGCGGCGCAGTGACGAGCTGGCGCGGCGGCGGCAGGAGCTGCCGTGGGTTCGGATCGACAAGGAGTATCGATTCGATAGCGACGCGGGGAGCGCCTCGCTGCCAGACCTCTTCCGAGGGCGCTCGCAGCTCCTCGTCTACCACTTCATGTTCGGGCCCGACTACAAGGCGGGGTGCCCGTCCTGCTCGGCGATCGCGGACGGGTTCGATCGCCTCGTCGTCCACCTGGCGAACCACGACGTCACGCTTTCGGCGGTGTCGCGGGCGCCTCTCGTGACACTTAAGGCGTACAAGCAGCGGATGGGCTGGAGCTTCCCCTGGGCGTCCTCGATCGGCGGGGACTTCAACTTCGATTTCAACGTCTCGCTGACCCAGGAGCAGCAGCGCGAGGGGGCCGTCGAATACAACTACCGGCGCGAGCCAGCGTGGACGGTAAGCGGGATCGGCGACTCACTGACGAAACTGGGCGAGGGACCT
Source organism: Gammaproteobacteria bacterium (assembly GCA_028293745.1). GTDB lineage: Bacteria > Pseudomonadota > Gammaproteobacteria > Steroidobacterales > Steroidobacteraceae > 13-2-20CM-66-19. The sequence goes on from JAQGOF010000048.1 coordinate 10,696, forward strand.
GTCGCCGAGATGGCGGCGATGACCGGAACCGACGTGGCCACGTACACGCGCGAGAGGCCGGGCATGAGCGCGTTCGTGCTCGAGGATGGCGCCGTGTACCACGCCTATTCCACCTATGCGCGCGGACTGGACGGCCTCTGGGGCATGTTCCAGTGGCTCGACCGCGCGCCCAAGGGGCGCAACGAGACGGGCATCTGGTGGCGCCGCCACGACGAGTACGACAAGCGCTGAGCCAAGTCGTGGGCGTCGTCCGCGCAACCGTGGGATGGGAGATTTCATGACCCTTGCGGTTGGGACCCTTGAGGGCGTAACCCTCAAGGGTCGGCACGTCCAGGCAACGGCCGCTGTAAACCAACATCTTGTTCCCGCGGGGCAGGGCGCAGCAGCGCTGTCTCACCGGCGAACTGGTCGCCAAGTCGAGTTGAAAGACTCAGGCTGCGAGCGAGCGGCACACTTCGGCAGTTGAATCGTCCGCGGGGAAAAGACACTCGATGCGCAGCTCGTCGATTGTCACGTCCCGCGAGGCACCGAAGGTGGAGAAGGTAGAGAGAAACTGCAGCTGCGTACCGTTCATGCGAAATACGGTCGTGAGGAGAGGTAGCGCAGTTGCGCCGGGATCGCGAGTCCGCCAGCCGGCGGGAATGCCCGGATAGGCCAGCACCTCATCGAGCAGGGCGCGCGCTTTTGCATCCGAGGGCGCGGCGGCTACTTCGTTGTGCAGATGTCGAATCAGCTCGCCGGCGACTTCTTCCCAGTTGGCAACGAATGGGCGCATGTCTTCGGGATCGAAGACCTGGCGCATCACATTCCCATGACGCGGGGGCCCGCCGCGCATCCGGCCGAACAATCGCAGTAGTGCGTCATTGGTCAACAGCACGTCCCAGTGTCTATTCGTGACCAGGGCGGGATAGGGTTCCTGTTGTTTGAGGATGAATTCGATGGCGCGCCGCACGGGCGCCATCTGCGCCGTCGAAAGGTCCGTCTCGGTGTATTTTGCCGCGTAGCCTGCCGCGAGGAGCAACGTATTGCGCTCCCGCAGGGGCATCTCCAGCGCATCCGCAAGTCGCGCCACCATGTCCCGGCTCGGCTGGGCCTTCCCTGTTTCAACACAGCTCAGGTGCCGCGCCGACATTCCCACCTCGAGCGCAAGGTCAAGCTGACTCAGCCGTCGCGCGGCCCGCCACTCGCGCAGCAGTGCGCCCACATGGCTGGAGGGTGAGGGCGGTGGGGGTGAAAGGGTCTGGTTGGCGTGCACGCCCGGCATGATAAGGTCCCACCGCGAAAACTCCATGACGTGCTCTGGTCTTGGTCCGCTATGGCGCCGCCGGCCCGGGCCCCTTTCCGGTATTCTCCGCCCCCGTGCCCCCCGCCAACGCCTACCGCCAACGCCTCTCCCTCTGCGAAGCCCAAGTAACCCGCCTAGATAAAGTCCTCAACAACTTCGCCACAGCCCGCCTCTGCCTGGCAGCCGCAACCCTCATCGCCGCCGGGTTCTCGTTCTTCGGGCACTCCTTCTCCCCCGCCTGGCTCCTCACGGGCGTCGTAGCATTCGCCGCCCTTGTCATTGCGCACCAGAACGCACGTCGCACCCGGTCCCGCGCCGACCGCGCAGCAGACTTCTACCGAAAAGGCCTGGCCCGCATCGAAGACCGCTGGGCCGGTACCGGCCAGCAAGGCACCCAATTCGACGATCCTCACCACGTCTACGCCTCCGACCTCGACCTGTTCGGCAGCGGGAGCCTGTTCGAGCTCCTCTGCACCGTCCGCACCCGCATGGGAGAAGAGCGTCTCGCACAATGGCTAAAGTCCCCCGCCTCCCTCGATGTAATTCGTGAGAGACAAGCGAGCATCACCGATCTCAAAGACCGCCTCGATGTTCGCGAAGAGCTCGCCGTCATCGGCGAGCACGCGAACGTCGGCATACATCCGGCCGCGCTACTGCAATGGGCCGAAACACCCAACAAGCTCGTATCGCCGTGGATCTTCCCGGTCGCCGTACTACTGCCCATTCTCGCGATCGCCTGCGGCATCCTCTGGGCTGCGACCGGGATCGGCACACCGTTTTTGCTCGTTCTGCTGGTAGAAGTCGGCATCCTCGCCGCACTTCGCCGGCCGGTGGACGAAGTTCTCAACGGAAGCGAGACCGCATTCGAAGATCTGCGACTGTTTTCCGATCTGCTGATGCGCGTCGAGCGCGAACGGTTCACCGCGCCACCGCTACAGGCACTCATGGCCAAGTTGTGTTCACACACACGCAAGGCCTCGCAAACCATCGCCAGTCTCGGCACCATCGTGAGTTTCGCAGGCTCACGGCGAAATCAAGCAATCTCGCTGTTTGCCATTCCGCTGATGTACACCCTGAACGTCGCGCTCGCCGCGGAAAGGTGGCGCCGTGTGCATGGAAAAGTGGTGCGAAGTTGGGTTGAGGTGAGCGGCGACTTTGAAGCGCTGCTGTCACTCGCTTCATACGCATACGAGCACCCTGATGACTCTTTTCCGGAGTTCGTCGACGGACCCGCTTCCTTCGCGGGCACGGACCTCGGTCACCCGTTGATTCCAGCAGCACGCTGCGTGCGCAATGATGTCAGCATCACCGGTAACGTACGTATTCTGCTCGTCAGCGGTTCCAACATGTCCGGCAAGAGCACATTGCTGCGCACCGTGGGCATAAACACCGTGCTCGCGATGGCCGGCGCGCCCGTCCGCGCCCGCTCTTTGAAGCTCACAGAGCTGCAGATTGGCGCCAGCATCCGCATCAACGATTCACTGCACGACGGCAGCTCGCGCTTCTACGCGGAGATCACCCGGTTGCGCCAACTGTTCGACCTGGCCGGCCATGGCCCGCCCGGCCATGGCCGGGCGCTACTGTTCCTGCTGGACGAGCTGCTCCAGGGAACGAATTCCCGGGATCGGCTCAGTGGGGCGGAGGGGATCGTGCGTGCATTCGTCGCACGAGGGGCGATCGGACTGATCAGCACTCACGATCTTGCGCTGACCAATATTTCCGGCTTGCCGGCAGGGGCGGTGCGCAACGTCCATTTCCAGGACGAGCTGTGCGATGGCCGCATGACCTTCGACTTCAAACTTCTTGATGGCGTAGTGACCAAGAGCAATGCAATGGAGCTGATGCGCTCCATCGGACTGGAAGTATGACGCAACGCGCGCTGATCGCTGAGAGCGTGGGTGGCCTGGGTTTTCGTTCCGTGTGGGGTCCGGTCGCCGACGTGATCATCTTCATTGCCGCGACCGGTCAGGGTATGCGGCTGGCAAACGCGCATCTCGTGAGTTTCGCCGTCGCCACCATCCTGAACTACTTCCTCATAGTACGCCGTGCCGCAGCTGCCGCCGGGCGCAGCACCGATTGGCGATTGCATGTTCATCTGCTCGTGGTGAGCTTGTTTGCAGTGTGCTTGCGTGGCGCGGTACTCGGTTTGTTGACCAATGTATGGGGCTGGTCCGAGCACGTTGCCATCATGTTGGCGGCTGTCGCGGCAATGGCCCTTGCACTGCCGGGTTACACCCTGGCGGTCAGGACGACCACCTGGACACTCGGCGGCGGCGAGCAGCGGCGCCGCATGGCGATGTATCTCGTCGTCATAGGATTTCTGTTGCGGCTGGTCTATATCACCCAGGTCGAGTTGCTTCCCGAGGACTCCTACTACTGGAATTACGCGCAACATCTGGACCTCGGATATCTCGATCATCCACCGATGGTCGCGTGGCTCATCTGGCTCGGCACCGCCGTGTGCGGTGATTCGGAATTTGGTGTGCGCATTGGCGCGTTGTGTTGTGCAGCCGTTGCGTCGTTTTTCGCGTATCGGCTGACGCGCAATCTGTTCGGCAAGCCCAGCGCCGTGGTTGCGTTGGTGTTGATGCAGGTCCTGCCATTCTTTTTCCTGGCGGGAATGCTCATGACACCGGATGCCCCACTCACCGCAGCGTGGGCGGGTACTCTGTATTTTCTGGAGCGCGCGCTGATTGCAGGCCAGCCGCGCGCCTGGCTGCTGGCAGGCGTGAGCATTGGCATCGGCCTGATCTCCAAATACACCATCGCAATGCTCGTCCCGGCAGTGGTGCTGTTCGTGATCCTGGACCCGCAGTCGCGGCGCTGGTTGTTGAGATGGGAGCCCTATGCGGCTCTCATCATTGCCCTCGTCATCTTCTCGCCGGTGATTCTGTGGAATGCGCAACACGAGTGGGCATCGTTCGCGTTCCAGACGTCCCGGCGGCTTGCAGAGGCGCCTCGATTCGCTCTCCACAAGCTGATTATTTCGGTGCTGGTCCTGCTGACGCCGACGGGCGTCTTGACTCTGCTGGTCTCCCGTTTCACTCGAGGCATAGCCGCTTCTGATGAAGCCGAAGGAGCCGACGCGTCACGTCGCTGGCTGTTCATCCGCCTATCGGTTCTCGTTCCGCTTTCCGTCTTCGTCGTGTTCAGCGTGCGTCATGACGTCAAAATCGATTGGACCGGCGCCCTGTGGCTCGGCGCGGTCCCGGCGTTAGCCACATCAATAGTGTGGTTCGGGACGAAGGGCGCTCGGGGTATTCGCGCGTGGGTGTATTCAGCATGGGGACCGACGGCTGTCTTCATGCTCCTTCTTTATTCAGTGGGGCTGCATTACCTCGCGCTCGGACTGCCCGATGTGGGCTATAGCAGCCGCCTGGAACTCGTTCCCGTGGGCTGGCGCGATCTCGGCCGGCAGATCAATGCGATAGCCGACGACATTCGCCGCCAGACCGGCATGGAACCCGTGATCGTCGGAATGGATCGGTACGAGCTGGCCAGCCAGCTCGCGTTCTACGCACCAGACCACGCCCGCTCCGTTAAGGAAACTTCGAGCCGGAACCTCTTTGGCCAGAACGGCCTGATGTATGGCCGCTGGGCCTCGTCATTGGCAGTGGGCAACCGGACGTTGATCCTCGTCGCCTGGGACCCACACGATATCTCGGACGAGCTCACCGCGCCGTATGTCGCGAGACTGGAGCCGCTGAAGGAAGGGGTATTGAACCGCGGCGGAACGGAAGTCCGCGATTTTCATTACCGGATCGCCCGCGGGCTGGCGGCTCAGCCGCTGCCACAGAGGTGAGGGAACGACAAAGTCATTGAACCCTACCGCCCAAGCTCCCATCTAATGTAAACCCGCCCTGTCTCTGTGCGTTCACATCTAGGCAGTGGATGGCCAGGTGTGTTGCACTGCGTTCCGGGTGACCGCTCGAGGTTTTCGTCATGATCAAGCAGCTTTTCGTGTCCGTAGTGGCGGGTTCGGTGGTCTGCGGGCTCGCTGCCTGCAGCTCGCTGCGGGTGACATCGGACGTCAATAAGTCGCTGGCTGGCTCGGTGAAGTGCCAATCGTTCGACTGGGCGGGCTCCTTCCATGGCAGCAGCGATTCCCTGCGCAGCACGATCGCCAACCCGGTGAACGAGGCGCGGTTGCGCTCGGCCATACAGTCGAATCTGACCACCGCTGGTGTCCACCCGGCGACGGAGCACCCCGATTGCCTGGTTGGGTACGGGATCGGCGCGCGAAACGTCGTCGAAGGCGGTCCCTACGGCTACGGCGGTTGGGGTTGGGGCGGCGGTGTCGGCTGGCGCCACGGCTGGTACGGCGGCGGGTGGGGCTGGGATTACCCCTATGTCTACCAGGAAGGTGTTATCGGCGTAGACATCTACGACGGCAAGTCCAAGCAGGCGCTGTGGCACGCCTCGGTGGACCAGAACCTGGTGGGTGCGACGGGCGAAAAGGCCGAAAAGAAGATCCAGGACGCGGTGGCCGCGATCTTTACGAAGTATCCGCGCTAACCGGCCACCAACCGCTGGTGGCCCGAGGCCGCTGACGGCCAGCATGGGCGGTCAATGTCGCATCGGCACCGCGGCGGGTCCCACGTGCCGCCTGAGAAACAGGGGCAGCAGGAACCACAACGCCATGAGCAGCGCGAACGCCGCAGCCGCTCCGGCAAGCGCCGCCACGCCTTCGCCGAACAGAATAGTCAGTGCTACCCACAGGTCACAGGAGATCGCCACGGCGAGCGGCAGCAACGCGATCGTGATCAGTAGCGAGCCTGCAGAATGCAGCCGCGGGTCATCGGCACCGCCGAATGCGATGCGATGAATGGCTGCCGGGCAGATGAGCAGAACGATGGCGAGCGCGAGGCTGAGCAAAGCCGCGAGATGAACGGCTTTCACCTCGGGCGGCAATCGGTCGAAGGCCTTGCTCAACATGACGACGAGTTGGAAGCCGACGAGGGCCTGTGCACCGGGCAGGATGACCCGCGCCTCGGTCAGCAGCTGATCGATCTTCGTGTGCAACGATGTCTTTTCGTGTTGCATGGGAACCCCTTGAGGATTCGCCGACCATCTCCTTCGCAGGCCAATGCCGAGCGCATACCAGCCGAGGAGTGCCAGGACGAATATTGCAATGGAGAATACTGCGGCCAACAACGGGCCGAACTGTCCGCTCGTCGCCACAAACACATCGCAACCAATGCCGCCGGCCAGCGGTAGCAACGCAAGCTGTGCATACCAGCGTGCGGCCGCATATATGCGCAGCGTGGTCTCGCCGCCGTCCACCATCCGATGTTGACACGGGACGGCAATCATCAGGCCGAGCGCCACGACCATCAGCCCCAGGCCGGCGGCATCGACCATGCGGCCCGCGGCCGGCAGCGCAGCAGAATTATCCTGAAACAACCCCTGGAACTGGAAGCCGAACAGGACTTGCACGCCGAGCATCTGCATCCGCAGTTCGTCCAGAGAAACCTTCAGCACCTGTTGTAGTTTCATTGAAGCCGGGCGTCATCGTGAGGTGAATCAGCCCGCAAACCGCATGCCTGAGCTATTGCTGGGCGTAGGAGCTTTCGTACACCCAGCAGCGGATCGGAAGAGTGGGTTTTCCGTGCAAGCGGCGCTATCCTCGAGGCAACGCCGCCACATACATCGAAAGGGGTCCCATGAACGCTGCTACCCGGCCACTCGCCATTGTCACCGGTGCATCCAGTGGAATCGGTTTGGAGCTTGCGCGTGAGTGCGCACGCCATGGGTTCGATCTCATCATTGGAGCTGACCGCCCGCTCGATGTTGCAACGCAGGAATTGAAGGGCCTGGGCGGTGCTGTCGAGGCAGTGCAGGGAGACCTTGCAACTCCCGCGGGCGTGGACAAACTCATCGAGCTCGCCGGCGGCCGGCAGGTAGACGCGTTGCTGGCCAACGCCGGCCACGGTCTGGGCGGAGCCTTCCTCGATCAGTCGTTCGCGGACATCACACACCTGATTGATACGAACATCACCGGCACGCTCGCGTTGATCCACAAGGTTGGCAAGGACATGCGCTCGCGCCATACGGGCCGCATTCTGATCACCGGCTCGATCGCCGGTTTCATGCCCGGCACCTTCCAGGCTGTGTACAACGGATCCAAAGCCTTCCTCGACTCCTTCTCCTGGGCACTGCGCAACGAGTTGAAGGACTCGGGGGTGTCCGTCACCTGCCTGATGCCGGGTATCACTGACACCGACTTCTTCGAGCGCGCTGGCATGATGGATACGAAGGTCGGCGCCGACGATCACAAGATGGATCCTGCCGAGGTCGCGCGGATCGGCTTCAAAGCCATGATGGATGGCGAAGGAGACGTGGTTACCGGGCTGAGGAACAAGATTCAGTCGGCGCTCGCCGCAGTCACGCCTTCTGCCGTGTTGGCCGAGCAACACCGCAGGATGGCGCAGCCCGGCACTGCGAAACAGCAGTGAGGCTCGCCTACGGCTCGGTGCCGTAGGAGCGGCTCTTCCAGCGGCTTCCGCCGCCGAACCAGTGGTTCAGCGCGGAGCCAACCGTTGCGGCCATATAGAATGAGGCAATCAGCGGCAGAGTGAGCGACCACAGCGGATTGCATCCGAAGCGTCGCAATGTGGGTATATAGCTGGCGGTTGCCAGCAGGAAGGCCGTCAGGCCACAAGCAAAGGTCCAGCCCGTCCCGAAAAGAATTGCCCACGGCGGTACGAGCCACACCAACGTCAGCCCAAGCAGCGTCGCCAACAGAACGCCGAGCGAATAACGCAACTGTGTGAATGCCGTCCGGGACACCATTTGCCAGATGTCCGCGAAATGCGGATACGGCCGGACGGATGTAGCAAGGCCGGAATGGCCGAGATAGATGGGCCCAACTTTCTTGATCGCCTTCGCCAGCGTTACGTCGTCGATGAGTGCATCCTTGATTGCATCTATGCCTCCGATGCGCTCCAGAGCTTCGCGCCGTACCAACACAGTGCCACCGGCAGCGGCCGCGACGCGTGACCGCGGATTGTTGACGCTGGCGAATGGATAGAGCATCTGGAAGAAGTACACGAACGCTGGAACCAACGCGCGCTCGGCAAGGCTGGTGCAGTTCAGCCGGACCATCTCACTGACCATTTCTACGCGCGGTTTCAACAGCCTTGCCACGAGAGATGAGAGGTGTCGAGGGTCATGCACGATGTCAGCATCCGTAAACAACAACACTGGTGCACTGCTGGCCGCGACGCCCTGCGACACAGCCCACAGTTTTCCAGACCAGCCGGTCGGCTTCGGCTGGCCGCGCAGCACGCGCAGATTGGGGGCAGTACCCGCGGCCGCCGCAGTCCCGTCAGCTGAATCGTCGTCGACCAGTGTGATGCGGAAAGGCCCCGCGTAGTCCTGCGCGACCAGCGATGCGATGACAGGCCCGATCGTTTCCGCCTCGTCGCGTGCGGGGACGATGACATCGACTTCAGGAAATTCGGCCGGCGAGGCGGGCTGCAATTTAGGCCGCGAGGACCAAAATTTTCCGTGTGCCAGGACAAGGTAGAGCCAGACGAGCAGCGACAAGAGTGCAATCATCGAGAAACGATAACATTTTCGGCGTGGGGGCAATACTTCAGCGCGAGGTGAGCCGCTATGGCCGCCGGCCTGCCGGACGAAGGTCGTTGCAGTCACAAGGCCTACCGATGCGCCCGACAGGCAACCTGTGTGATACTCCAATGTCCACCGCGCGGTGTCCGGATGGACCCCTTAAAAGATCTGCTCCAAAAAGCGCACGAAGGGAATGAAGCCGCTCGTGCCCAACTGTTTGCCGTGGCTTACGATGAGCTGCGGACGCGCGCGCGTGCCCAACTGCAATGCGGCGGCCGCAACACACTTCTCGATACGACCGTGCTCGTCCACGAGAGCTACATGCGGTACCTGAATGCCGGGCACCTCTCGTCAGCGGAGCGCGCATACTTTTTTTCGTATGCTGCGCATGTCATGCGCTCGGTCATCGTCGACTTCGCGCGCCAACGCCAGGCCCAGCGCCGCGGCGGCAACGCCGTTCACCTGCCACTGACCACGCAATTCGCTGAAAATCTCAGTGTCAGCGAAGACCAGGTGGTCAGGATCAACGACGCGCTGGATGAGCTGCAGAAGGTGGATGAGCGGCTCGCACGGGTCGTTGAAATGCGCTATTTCGCCGGCATGACCGAAACTGAAGTCGCCTCCGCCCTGGGGGTCACGGAACGCACCGTGCGCCGCGACTGGCAGAAGGCACGGCTTCTCCTGGCAGAATCCCTCAGGTAGCGACGTTCGTCGCTGATTCCCGGGAGCGACAATCGGCGCTCCCGCTGTCCTGTTTGGCTCCGCTTAAGCGTCTGGGTTAAGCGAGCACGATGGCGTGACAACGCTTTTCACCGCTCGCTTTGATTCACCCATTCAGGAGATCCAGATGCCGGGCGACCGTTTCCCCGCTGTAGTGGCTGTTGCGTTTGTGCTGCCCGCAGCCCTTGTTTTCAAGCCTGCGGACGCGCAGACCGTTGCGAGTACCGATGCCGAGCCCGCTCAGGTTGTCATAACAGGAACCCGTGTGCAGAACCGCTCGGCGTTGGAGACGGCCGTTCCCGTCGACGTCCTTTCGAGCGATTTGTTCCGCAACCGCGGCGTTCCCGAGATCTCCCAGGCACTGTCAGATGCGCTGCCTTCGTATAACTATCCCCGCCCGGGATTGTCGGACGCCACCGATACGGTTCGGCCGGCAACTCTGCGCGGACTGTCTCCGGATGAGACCCTGGTGCTGGTCAACGGCAAGCGACGGCAGTCTGCCGCGTTGGTCAACATCAACGGTAACATCGGGCGCGGCTCTTCCTCTGTCGATCTCAATACGATTCCGGACGCGATCGTGAAATCCGTCGAGGTGTTGCGCGATGGCGCGTCGGCACAGTACGGATCAGATGCGATCGCAGGGGTGATCGACCTTCGCCTGCGCGAGGAACGCGACGGCGGCGACGCGACGGTCAGCTACGGTGTCCACAAGACGAGCTACGACATTCGGACTGGTCAGGCGCCTGCAGGCGCCGGCTGGTCCGTTCCTGACACCATTTCCCGCGACAAGACGGACGGCGGAATCCTGACGATGTCGGCCTGGAAGGGCCTGTCACTTGGAGCTAACGGCTTCCTGACGATCGCCGCCGAATTCAAGAACCAGGCGCATACCGAGCGCGGTGGGTACGACGTACGTCAGCAATACCCAAAGGTCAACGGAGCCTTCGACCCCCGCGAGCTGACCTTCAACCGTTTCGACGCCTGGTACGGCGAGCCGAAGATCAATCAGAAAACTGTCTTCGCCAACATGGGATATGACCTGTCCGGTGGCGCCAAGCTGTACGGCTGGGCGAGCTACCAGGATCGCAACGCTCTGTCGGCGGGGTTCTACCGTATCGCATCGGACGTCCGCAATACGATTTCGATCTATCCCGACGGATTCCTGCCGCTCGAAGCGCCGGAGGTGCAGGACTACTCGGGCGCGGGAGGTGTGACCTGGGCGCTGGGCGACTGGAACATGGATACCTCGCTCGTCTATGGCCTCAACAAGATGGATTTCACCATCGAGAACACGCTGAATCGCTCGGAGGGGGCTGCGAGCAAGACGGTATTCGATGCGGGCGGATTCAAGTACGACCAGCTCGTATTCAACTTCTCCGGGGTCCGGGGCTTCGATGTCGGCGTGGCAACTCCCCTCAACGTCGCATTGGGCCTGGAGGCGCGGCGCGAGAGCTACTCCATCCACGCCGGTGAGCCTGACTCCTACGTCAACGGTGGCCTGATCCTGCCGAACGGCACTCCCGCTGCGCCCGGCTCCCAGGTGTTCCCCGGGTTCCGTCCTGCCAACGTGGTGGACAAGAGCCGCACGGCCGCCGGTGTCTATGCCGACCTCGAGACCCGGATCACCGAGAAGCTGCTGGCTTCCGCGGCGCTGCGCGAAGAGCGCTACTCTGACTTCGGTACGGATCTCACCGGCAAGCTGGCGCTGCGCTATGACTTCGCGGAAGCTTTTGCCCTGCGCGGCTCGGTGCAGAACGGATTTCGCGCGCCGTCCCTGCAGCAGCAGCATTTCGCGACGACCTCAACCAACTTCATCGGCGGAGTGCCGTTCGACATCACGACGTTCCCGGCCACCGATCCGGTCGCAGCCGCCCTGGGCGCCAGGCCCCTGACCGCCGAGAAGTCGGTCAACTTCTCGATCGGCTCCGTGATCCGGCTGGAGAAGCTCAACATCACCATCGATGCCTATCGCATCGACATAACGAACCGGATCGTGCTTTCCGAGAACCTGACGCAGGCAAACGTGCGGGCGTACCTGACCTCACTGGGCTTTACCGGCGTCGGTGGCGGCCGGTTCTTCACCAACGGCGTTGACACCCGGACGCAAGGTGTCGACATAGCGGTGACGTATCCGTTTGACTTGAGTGTCGCGGGGCGTGTCAATCTGACGTTGGCAGGGAATTTGAACTCGACCGACGTGCGCCGCGTGCCACGGACTGCACCGCTCGCCGCGCTCAATCCGTCCCCGATTCTGTTCGACCGGTTCAATGTGTTGACGCTCGAGGACGGTGACCCCAAGAACAAGCTCATTGCGACGGCCAACTGGAGCCTCGGCGCGTGGGGCGCGACGCTGCGCGCAATCCGCTACGGCAATGTGCTCTCGCCGGATACGGCTGCAACGTATGCCAGCGTTGCCGGCATTCCCCCCAATGACGTCGTGCTTCACGCGAAGACGCTCGTCGATCTGGAAGGCCGGTTCGCCTTCACGCGTCACCTGAATCTGGCCCTGGGGGCGGAGAACCTGTTCGATCAGTACCCGGATCCCAACCCGCCGACGGTCAATACCACCGGCACCACGGCGTTCTCGAACTACTCGCCGTTTGGCCGCTCGGGCCGGTTCGTCTACGGCCGGCTGAGCTACGAGCTCTGACCGGGTATGCAGCGCAGGTAGGGGCATGCGGATCGATCCAAAACACTGGCCGGCACTCTCGCGGCTTCTCGATGAGGCGCTCGAAGTGCCTCCCGAGGGCCGCGAGCGCTGGCTCGAATCGCTGCCGCCTTCCGATAGCCCTTACAGGGAGGATTTGCGCACTCTGCTGCGTCATGCCGACGTAGCGCAGACCCACGAGTTGCTGGACATCCTTCCGGACCTGAAGGATGCGGTGGAGCGCGCGCGCGCGGCGGTCAGTATGAGGGCGCTGAAGCCGGGCGCCGCCGTTGGCCCGTATGTCATCGAGCGGGAGATCGGTAGCGGCGGGATGGGGGCAGTGTGGTTGGCCCGGCGTAGCGATGGCCTGATCAAGCGCCCCGTGGCACTCAAACTGCCGCACGCCGGGCCGCACGGCCACCACCTCGCAGAGCGATTTGCGAGCGAGCGCGACATCCTTGCGGAGCTGGCCCACCCCAACATTGCAAGGCTCTATGACGCCGGCTTCGGCGATGACGGACAGCCGTTCCTGGCTCTGGAGTATGTGGCGGGTGCACCCCTCATAGAGTACTGCGACCAACATCGGCTCGATCTGGAACGGCGGCTACGGCTGTTTCAACAGGTGCTGAACGCCGTTCAGTACGCGCACGGCAACCTCGTCATTCATCGCGACCTCAAGCCCTCGAATGTCATCGTTGGCAACGGTGGCCGTGCGATGCTTCTCGACTTCGGCATCGCCAAGCTCATCGCGATCGATCCGCGCGAGGAGAGTGGCGGGACGCAGGCCGGACCTGCAGGTGCGGCTCTGACACCGGACTACGCGTCGCCCGAGCAGATCGCCGGGCAGGCGGTCACGACGGCTTCAGACATTTACTCTCTCGGCGTGCTGCTGTTTGAGCTTCTGACCGGCGAGCGTCCGCACAAGGTGACCGGGTCACGCGCCGAGCTCGAGCAGGCGATTCTGACACTCGAGCCGCAAAAGCCCAGCGGGTCCGTTACCGCCGAGGCAGCAGCGGGCGCGCGAGGCTGCACGATGGGGAGTCTCTCCAGGGCGCTGCGGGGCGACCTGGACTCGATCACTCTCAAAGCCTTGAAAAGGGCTCCAGTCGAACGCTATGCGACGGCTGATGCGTTCTGCGAGGATATCGAGCGGTACCTGGAGGGAGAGCCGATCGCGGCGCGCAAGGATGGTGGTTGGTATCTCGCGCGCAAGTTCATTGCCCGTCACAAAGCGTCCGTCGTAGGGGCGGGTATCGCGATGGTAGCCATTGTGGCCACGGCGGCGATCGCATTGTATGAAGCACATGCGGCGGCCGGGCACGCGCGCGCGGCCGCAGCCGAACGCGATCGCGCTCTGGCACTGTCCTCGCGAAACGAAGCGGTCGCGGATTTCCTGGACGTGCTGATCACCGAATCCGCCAGCCAGCTGCACCTGGCGATCGTGTACGACGCGACCGGAAACCCCAAACATGCCCTGGAGCTGTATGACGGCATACTCCAGACCGCCGCCCGGACTGATCCCGCAGCATCGCCTCCCGTGGTCATAGTGGCCAACCGCGCGCAGGCGTTGGAATTGATCGGGCGTTACGGCGAGTCTCGCGACGCGTACAACCGCTGCATCGAGCTGAGTCTCAAGAGTGAACTGGCTAACATGCGCCTGCACTGCATGACGAAGCTGGCATGGGTCGCGCGCGAGCTCAGCGACGTGCAGCTGGCAGACCGGTATCTGCGAGAGGCCTCCGACCTGGCGAGGACCCTTATGCCGCCTGCGGGTGCAGAGCTGATTAGCTTGAAGATCGCGCGCGGCCGGATCGCACTCGCCAACAACCAGTTGCTCGAGGCGCGGACCAACCTGGATGGCGCGATCGCAGACGGGAACGCTGTTTTTTGCCAAATGACCGCACTCGTGTCGCGGGCGGAGCTCAATCTCAATGAGGGCCGACTGGCAGAGGCGGAGGCGGACGCCCGCCGCGCATTGTCGCTCGCCCAGAATGCCCAGAGAGGTGTTGCCTACTCCAACCGCACCGGTTTGTCGTGGCTCATCCTTGGCCGGGTGCTGGCGCAGAAACGGGATAAAGCCGGATCGCGGCAGGCGCTGCGCTCGGCCATCGAGCACTTGTCCAACACGGTCGACGCGGACCATCCAATGCTGTTGCTCGCGCAACAGCTCACGCACGGGTGAATGAAATGGCCAATCTGCCCGGGAATCAAATTGAGGCTGAATTCATGAGTACGCGCACCACGGCAGAATTACTTGCAGCGCTGGGAAGTGCCTTCTCGGCGACCTTGCTGGGGGTTGCGGTCCGCGACCTCGACGTCATGCCGGTCCTGGGCGACCGGTTACTCGAAGAATTACGCAAGCGCGGGTTCGGCGTGTACCGGCAGCCCGAAGAACCTTCCCCGGAGTCTTAGGTCATGAATCAAGTTGCCAATCTCGAAGTGAGAAACCAGGATCATCAGCAGTTGTTCGTTTCCTTGTACGACGAGTTGCGCCGTTTGGCGCAACGCAAGCTCCGGCAGGGAGGAGCCGCGCACGCCATGGGCGCGACGACCCTGCTGCATGAGGTCTATCTGACAGTACATGCGCGCGACGGCGTTGTATTTCCCGACCACGCGCGCTTTCTTGCCTATGCGTCCCGCGCCATGCGCGGACTGATCATCGACTACGCGCGCAGCCGCCAGGCGCTCAAGCGCGGCGCTGGCTTCGAGATCACCTCGCTGCCGACGGAAGTTCCGGAAGCGGCCGCCGAATCCGCCGAGCTGCAGCGGCTGAACGATGCGGTCGAGCGGCTCGCGGCGGCCGATGCGCGGCTGGCGGAGGTTGTAGATCTCAAGTACTTCGGCGGATTCTCGTTTGCCGAGATTGCCGCGATGTGGGATATGTCCGAACGCACCGTGCAGCGGGATTGGGAAAAGGCGCGCCTCTTCCTGCACAAGTGCCTGGCATGCGCCGAGCTTCCGTCGTAGGGCGGGACCATCCCATGTTGCAGCTCGCGGGAACATAGTTCTGCAGGCAGGGCGCCAACTGCGTGCAGTTCGCTGTCGCGATTGGTACCGGCAATCCGATTCCTCCGGTAGAGCACCCGGAAGGACCTATGGCACGCCCCAACTCCCTGCAAACCAAGATTGAAAAGCGTATTGCGGAAAGCCGCGAATATGTGTTTCTGACCCGCGAGTTCACGGACCTGAGTGGCCGCCGCCAGGTCCTGCGCGCGCTACGCAAGATCGTAGCCGAAGGCCGCCTCGCGCGGCTCGGCTGCGGTGTATACGGGCTCGCGTTCACCTCCGGCCTGTCGGAACGGCCCATCCTCTTTCACCCTCATGGCTTCATTGGAGCCGCGCGCACTGCACTGACGAAGCTTGGGGTCGCGTGGGAGCCAACTGAGCGCGAGCTGGCCTATAAGGAGGGACGCACGACCGAGATTTCTGAAGTGCCGGCCGTACGCATCCGGCGGCGGTTTTCGCGCAGGCTGAGTTTCGGCCAGACGGAGCTCGTGGTCGAGCGCTGACGCGCGTCAGGCATCGGCGCATTCGAGTGTCGGTGTCTGCTGATGTGACCTCATGGTTGGAACATTGCTCCAGCGGGCTCATTCCTCTGGTGGGTTCCACAACAACGCAAGAGGTCATGTTATGGGAATAAGCGCTGCAAATTCGGATGCGATCCGCGCAACGAAAGTCATTGGCACGAGCGTCAAGGACGCGGGCGGCGATAGGATTGGCAAGGTCGAGGACATCGTGCTCGACAAGCTGTCCAGTAACATCATGTTTGTAATCGTGGGCTTCGGTGGCTTCCTGGGGATCGGAGAGAAATATCACCCGATTCCCTGGTCATCACTGGAGTACGACGAGCGCGAAGGCGGCTACATCATCCCCTTCTCGCGGGAAATGCTGGAGGCCGCACCGGCGGACTCGATCGATGCGTTGGTAGCGGGCAACGGGGTGTCGTATCGCGATCGCGCGTACGATTACTACAATGCTCCGCGTTACTGGTAAGAAATCTGACGTCAGGCGAACGCGGGTTGAGGACCCGCGTTCGCGGTCGAGTTCCAATGTTCGATCTTCGCGAGAACGTCCGGCAACGAGGCCGCGACTGTAACCTGGGCAGGATTGTCTTGATGCGCGCGGCCTGCGAGCAGAATGGGCCGCAGGCCCGCTCCATTGGCGCCTTCGACATCCCAGACGGGGTCATCGCCAACAAAGACGGCCTCTTTCGCCGAAACGTCGAGCATCTCGAGAGCGCGGCGAAACGGGGATGGATGTGGCTTGCGCCAACCCACATCCACGCAGAAGACAACCCCGTCCACAGCTGCAAGCAAACCATGCCGCGCCAACTCCAAGCGCCAGGCGCGTCCTGAGCTGCCCCACGGAGTATTGGACACAATCGCGGTCTTTACACCGCTGCGCTTCAGGTTCGTCAGAACCGGGAGGGCGTCACGGCTGATCCGTGCCGTGGAGAGAATCGGCTCGAGAAATGCGCCGCACAGACGCTCCGTCAGTGTCGTGTCAGGCGTGTAGTGACTGAACAACACACGCAACCTTTCCTCCAGCGGCCACACCGCGAGGTCTGCGCGTTCCTGGTTCATTTCCAGCGCCTGATGCACGAGGGCTGTTTGTGCCTCGCGGCCGAGAGGGCTGTGGCCCAATGTCGAGAGACAGGCATCCAACGAACGGCGGAGGAGGGACATGAAGTCCGCCGGCTGATAGTAAGACACCAGCGTATTGCCGAGGTCGAAGAGCACCGCTCGAATAGGCACTGACGGTCCACTCCCTGTGCTGCCATTTCAATGCATGTCCGCCCGACCGGACTTGGGCCCAGGCGGCGCTGACTGCGTAGCCCGGGCTGCGAGGCCCCTGCCTGGGCGGCCCGCCCAAGGGCCAGTGAATTGTACCGGCTCTCGGGCTTGTCCTTATATAAGATTCGGCGGATGCGTACTTATATCCGAATCGGTCTGCTCGCCACTGCGTACTTCTGTCAGGCAACCGCTACCCAGGGCGCTACGGCGCCGCTTTCGCATGTGGCCGTGCTTACGGGGGACCAGGTCGTACAGATCCTGGACGAGACGGTTGACTGGTACCGGACCCTTGGTGCACAGCAGCAGACAGCCACCCAGCCCAGCGATCTGCTGATCCTGTATGCCAACCAACAGACCGCAGACAAGGTCGTTGGGCTCGCCTTCGAGATCGCGCGGGCCAACGCGGAGCTGCTGAGCAGCGAGGCGAGTAGCGCGGATACGTCTACGGAAGCGGCCTCATCCGCACGCGCCCTGAGCGAACAGCAGAAGAGACTGGACGCACAGCGCAAGGCCATCGAGGACGAGATAGCGGCCGACAGAAAGCTGCTGGCGGCGGGTAAGACGGAGCTCGCGGCCAAGTTATCGGAGCTGCAGGGCGAGCTCGACATGGTCAATGCGAGAAAGAACCTTCTCGACACGATGTCGCAGTTCGTCAACGAGAGCGACACCATGCGCGCCAGCGCGAGCGCTCTGAAGGCGCATATCGACGCGATCGCCGTGTCGATACCCTCGGCAAATCTCGGTGGCGCGGCGTCGGCGCCCGGGGCCGCTGGATCATCAGCGTCGCAGGCATCCACGGCTCCCGCGCCTGTCTTGACGAGCACTACCAACAGCTCATCGGACCGGACCGGCATCTGGGAGTTGGGCTCCAACGTTCTCAGGTTGTCGAAGAAGATCAGCACGATAGACAGCATCGATGCGCGAACTGCTGCACTCGAGCAGACGTTCGCGAAGATACGGGCCCGCCCGCTCGAGCAGCTCAAAAGCTACGCCGCACAAAGCGACGCGCTGGCCGTCCAGGCTGACAGCGCCAACGGCGCCGCCCTCAAGGCGGTACGGGATCAGATGGATACGCTGGCGTGGTTGTTCAAGGAGACTTCGGCCATTCTGATCCCGTTGAGCAAGGAGGGAGTGCTGCTGAATCAGTATCGGCACAACCTGAGCAGCTGGCGTGATACGACCAAACGCCAGTATCACGACGCTCTGGCGACGCTCGGTGTCCGGCTCCTGGTTCTGGCAGCGATGCTCGCTGTGGTCTTCGCGGGCGCGGAGGTGTGGCGGCGGGCAGTGCTTCGCTACGCGCATGAGCCGCGTCGCCGCAACCAGTTGTTGATGGTTCGGAAAGTCACCACCTGGATTCTGGTGGCGGTGATCATCGGCCTGACGTTCGTGACGGAGTTGAGTTCGTTCGCGACCTTTGCGGGCCTGCTGACTGCAGGACTTGCGGTCGCGATGCAGAGCGTGCTCGTTTCCATCGTCGGTTATTTCTTTTTGATCGGCAAATACGGCATTCGCGTGGGCGATCGTGTGCAGATCGGCAATGTGAGCGGCGAGGTCATCGATCTCGGACTGGTACGGATGCACCTGATGGAGCTGAGCTCACAGGGCCCGTTGGGTGCGACGGGCCGGGTCGTGGCATTCGCCAATTCGATCGTCTTCCAGGCCTCGGGCGGGCTGTTCAAACAAATCTCAGGTGTGAACTTCGCATGGCACGAAACTACCCTGACATTGCCGGCGGATGCCGACTATGCTCTTCTGAAAGAGAAGCTGCTCGTCGCGGTGAACGATGTGGTCAAGCAGTATCACGATGAGATTGTCCGCCAGACACGGGAGATCCAGAAGACGACCTCCTCGAACGTGGCCGCGGTGACTACGGCCACTCCGCAGGTGCAGCTGCATTTTTCGCCGTCGAGCGTGGAGGCGGTTGTACGCTATCCCGTGCCGCTCCAACACGCGGCTGAAATTGACGAGCAGGTATCGGAGTCGATGTTGAAGGCCATTCGCGATTAGGAGGGGCGCGGCCAGGAGGCTGTCAGGCAGGTTCCTGGGAGCGCTTCAGTACCCGCTGGACTACGAACGTCATCAGTCCGCCGGCAGTCAGGCACGCCGACAGAAACAACATGGGCGCGAGATCGTTCTGGGTCCGGTCCCTGATCCAGGGGACGGCGTTCTGGGCGAGGAATCCGCCCAGGTTGCCCACGGAGTTGATCACCGCAAAACCCGCAGCGGCGGCGGCGCCCTTGAGAAAGGTCGAGGGTAGCGACCAGAACACCGGTTGGGCCGAGAAGATGCCGGCCGCAGCCACGCATAGCAGTGCAAACTTCACCGCATTGCCGGGAACAAACACGCTGGCGGCGAGGCTGGCCGCTCCGATGAACGCCGGCAAGGCGATGTGCCAGGTCTGCTCGCCGGTTCGCGCGGCGTGGCGTGGGACCCACCACAGGGCCCATGCCACGCAGGTCCAGGGGATGATGTTGAGAAAACCGTTTGTCGTGTTGGTGACGCCGAAGCCCTTGACTACCGTGGGCAGCCAGTAACTCAGACCGTACGCTCCGAGTGGCAGGCTGATGTAGAAGAGCGCGATCACGATGACACGGCGATCCAGCAGGGCGGCAAGCGTTGCGCTGTGTGACCCCGCTCCCTGCTGTTGTTCCTCCCTCCGCAGCAGTGCCCGCAGGTGGCTCTTGTCGTCGGCTGTCAGGAACCTTGCCTG
The DNA here is from genome assembly GCA_028293745.1 of Gammaproteobacteria bacterium. Taxonomy (GTDB): domain Bacteria; phylum Pseudomonadota; class Gammaproteobacteria; order Steroidobacterales; family Steroidobacteraceae; genus 13-2-20CM-66-19. The sequence continues at coordinate 30,426 of JAQGOF010000048.1, forward strand.
TTCGGGACCGCTTGGCAGGATCACGAATGTGAGCAGTCCCATCACAATGGCCGGCAGCGCGGTCATGAGGAAGACCCACTGCCAGCCCCGCAGGTGCAATGTGCCATCCGCATCCAGCAACAAGCCTCCGATCACGCCGCCCACCGCGTTGGCGACTGCGCTCCAACCCATGAACATGCCCACGAGCCGGCCGCGGTACTCCCACGGGACCCAGAGGGTGAGCACGAAGAGCACGCCCGGGAAAAAGCCTGCCTCGAGCGCGCCCAGAAGAAAACGCAGCGTGTAGAACATCGGCGCGTTCTGGGTGAATGCGAGCGCCAGCGTGACGAGCCCCCAGGACACCATGATTCTCGCGAACCACACACGGGCGCCCACTTTTGCCAGCAACAGGTTGCTCGGCACCTCAAAAATCAGGTAGCCGATGAAGAACAGGGAGGCGCCGAGGCCGTAGCTCGTCTCGGTGAGGCCGAGGTCGCCCACCATCTGCAACTTCGCGTAGCCGATGTTCTGCCGGTCTATATAGGCTATCAAGTACATGACGCCGAGGACCGGCATCAGATGGCGGGTGATCTTGCGGACGATAGCGGCGGTTTGTGGGTCCTTGCTCAACGCTGTCGCATCAGGCTGTGCGCGGGGCGGGATGACGCTCGTAGCGGCTAAGGATCCACAAGGCGCCGGGCAGGGCGGTGAAATCCGCCAGCAAGGCCAGGATGAAGGCCGTCGAGGTGACTATCCCGAACTGGCGCATGGGAGGCAGGTCGGAGAAGGACAGGGCGAGAAAGCCGCTCGCATTGATGAGAGTGGCAAACAATATGGGCCGGCCGGCAATCAACATCGCGTGTTGCAACGCTGCGCCGGTTGAGTTGGTCGGACGGCTTTCCAGGAAATGATAGAAGAAGTGGACCTGGTCGTTCTCTGTCGCTCCCAATACGGTCGAGCCGATCAGGATTGTGGCGATGTTGAGCGGAATCCCCGTCAGCCGCATCACGAGAAACACGGACAGGATTGCGAACAAGGAGGGGATCATCGTCATCAGGCGCGCGCTCGGGCTTCGGAAGACCACGAGGAACGCGCAGAAGATGATGCTCGCAGTGAGCGCGAAGCTTTCCGTGAGGGTTGGCAGCAGCCGCTCGGTGATCTCCGTGGAGAGTACGCCCTTGCCGACCAGCAGCCCCTGAGCGGTCTGCAGGGCGGGTTCCTTCTCCTTCGCTTCCTTCCAGACTCGCTCCACGAACTTGCGCATTGCCCCGGTGGGGCCGAAAAGCTCGGCTCTGCCACGGATGCTGAGCCGCACACTCGCAAGGTCCGCTATGTCAACGTACTCGCGAGCCGAGGGCTCGGTAAGCATGATCTGCTCGAGATCCGCGGCGAGCTTCGACCAGGCTGGGGCATCCGTGGGTAACTTGTCGGTTCCCGACTGCAGGTATCGCGCCCATCGAAGCACTGATGTCGGGCCATCCACGGCCGTAATGCGGGAATCCGCCTCCAGGCGCTGAGTCAGTCGCTCGATGGCGCGCAGGAACTCGGGATCCAGGGCATGGCCAGGCGGGGTTTTTATCCAAAGGTCGACTACGTCGAGTCCATTGAATTCCTGGAACCGACGCGTGTCTTGTGCCACGCGCACGTTGGGGTTGACGTAAGTCAGTGCATCCGTTTCAAGTTCGAGTGGAGCGAGTCTTCCCGGGATGCCGAAAAGTGCCGCCGCGCCGCATAACATTACCAAGATGGCGGCAATGACCAGTGGCCACCGATAGCGATTGGTCGCGGGAACCAACACGTCTACAAAGCGTGCGAATCGCCTTCCAACGCGAGCCCCCTCGGATCGGAGCGGCGTGCGGAACAGTGACTGCAGCGCGGGAAACAGCGTGAAGCATCCGACCCATGCCACGACCAATCCCGCGGCGGTCCACAAGCCCATCTCGCGAACCGGCCGTATTTCGGAAACCGCGAGCGCAGCGAAGCCGACCGCGGTTGCGAACATCGATGCGGTGCTGGGAAGGAATTTGTTGGCGAGCGCGCCTGCGTGATGTTCGAGCGGAGTCGGTGCGTCGTCCGGCTCCATATACCTCGAATGGATGTAGACGAGTGTGGCTGTCGTCGTGACCATGACGGTCAGCGGAACGAGCGTAGACACTACGGTGTTCGACCAGCCGAAAATCGCGGCCAGTCCTACTGCAATGGCTACAACGGAGCCCAGCGTGACGATGATTGCGCCCAAGGCCCGCAGGGAGCGGTAGACAATCAGCACCAGTGCGACCAGAAAGATTCCGAACAGGGGCATGAATTTTTTGGTGGCGACGCCGGTTTGGTGTTCCAGCCAGGCGTTCAGCCACGGGGAGCCGACGCGGCGGACGACTGTAAAGGGGCCACCTGAGTTTTCCAGCGGCAGGACCAGTGAATCGATGGCAGCCAATGCGCGGTTACGGTCTTGCGGCGAGTTCGCACGCAACTCGATTCCTATACCCAGGTAGTGATCACCCAAAAGTCCAGCGCGTCGGAAGAGTGGCGTGCCGGTTGCGAACGGGCGCAGACGTTCCGCTTCACCGGCACTGATTTCCTTTGTAGGGTCTGCACGGCGGAAGAAGTCGAGAAGACTGTGGGGCTTGATACCGGGTATCTTCGCTAGCTGGCGCTCGAGTTGGTCTGCAGTACGGAGCGCCGCGGGGCTTAACGGGTCCGGTCCTTCGAGCATGATCAGCGCTTGTTCGCCCTCAGGGAACACTCGATCGAAATCCATCGTCGCCCGCGCGACCGGGTCGCCAGCGACGGCCAGACGATCGATTGCAGGGTCATTGGGTATGAGGGTGGCGCCGTAGATCCCCGCCACTGTGAGGATCAGGAATACTCCGACGATCCATCCTCGCATGTGCAGGACACGCAGGAAGAATTGGAAGACTTTAGAATCCTTGGGCGACGCGGGCACACTCATTCTCTATCGCACGCTCTTTGCGACCGCACGGGCCCTCAGCGCGTGGGGATGATAGCCTAAAGATATGAGCATTCTATTAGCCGCTGCAGCTTCGACTCTGGTGTTCTGTGCTCCCGGGTATCCCGGTGGAGCGGGGGACGCGCAACCCTACGTGGATCAGTTCGCGAAGGCTGCCGCTGCTGCCGCCGGCTGGCCCGCCGGAAGTCTCTCCGCCGTGTATGACCCGACGGAGCAAGGTGGGTTGGCAAAACTTAATAGCGCCGACGCGGTACTCGCATTCGTTCCTTATCCCTTCTATGTCGAGCACGCGGCTCAGCTGCACCTTACGCCGTTGGCGCAGGCGGACATAGCCGGTACGGGTACCAAGGAGAAGTGGACCTTGGTGGCAAAAAATGGACGCGTGACGGGCGCGAGCTCGCTGACGGGCTACTCCATTGCGAGTGTGGCGGGATATTCTCCTGAGTTCGTTCGGCATTCGGCCTTGTCAGCATGGGAAGTGCCTGCCAACGTCAAAATAGAGCCGGTTGGGCAGATACTCAGTGCTCTGAGGCGGGTGGCGTCGGGCGAGCAGGTCGTCGTATTGCTCGATCAGACTCAGGCGGCGGCGCTTCCAACGCTGCCTTTTGCTAGTGATCTCAAAGCTGTCATGCAGTCCCCCGAATTGCCCGTTGCGATCATTGCCGTTGTCGGCGATCGGCTGCCTGCAGCACGGGCGAAGACCTTTCAGGCCGGACTGCTGAAGATGGGGCAGGGGACGGAGGCGGCCGATGCGCTGGGGTCATTGAAGTTGCAGGGGTTTGTGATGCCGCAGTTGCCTGGGGATGTGGCGAAGCCGTTGACGGGGAAGCGCCCGATGGCAATAACGAAGCCATGAGGGGTATGTTGGCGCGGTGAGGGGTGGTTGGTGAAGGGATGGTCGGCAATCGCTGGTGTCGCGATTATGGCTGCGACGATGGGAGTCGCGTGTACTTTCGCGCCACGTCGGGCCGCAACGGCACCGGCGTCGGTGGTGCGGGGCTCGGTTCCCGAAGGCGCACCTTCCGTTGACGCGCGGTCCGTTGAGGAACGGGCAGCGGCAATCAAGGCGGCTGCGGACCGCAGCGACCATGAGTCTGACTCGAAGGTTCGGGCTGATCTGGCGACCGAGGCCAACAGCAACGCGGACGCCTGCCTGGCGCTGGATCCGGGGGCTGCCGCGTGCCAGTACGGCAAGGCAGTTGCAACCGGGCTCGAGGCGCGCGTGCATCCGGCTCGTGCGGGCGGATTGCTGGGGAGCATGCTGCAGAGCCTCGGAAAGGCCGAGGCCACCGATCCTAACTATGACAAGGCAGGCCCTGCACGGGTGCGGGCGTTGGTGTTGATTCGGGCGCCGGGTTGGCCACTCGGGCCCGGCGATATCGACGCCGGATTGGCTGCCGCGCGCCGCGCGGTTGCATTGCAGCCTGGCTATCCGCCAAACGTCCTGGCGCTGGCCGAGGCGTTGTCAAAGACCGGCGATGAGAGTGGGGCGCGCGAAAACTACGCGCATGCCCTCGATCTGGCGCAGTCATTGCCCTCCGGGCCGGAACGCGAAGATTGGCTGCACGACGCAGAGGAAGGCTTGCGCGCCTCGAGGTAGCTTCACAGGCTGCGCGAGATCAGTTCCTTCATGATCTCGTTGGTTCCTCCATAGATCCTCTGGACCCGCGAGTCGGCGAACATACGGCAGACGAGGTATTCGTTCATGTAACCGTAGCCGCCATGCAACTGAACACACTCGTCCAGCACTTTCTGTTGGGTGTCGGTGATCCACCATTTGGCCATGGCCGCGGTTTCGCTGTCGAGAGTGCCTTTGAGGCGCTTGTCGATGCAGTCATCGATGAATACGCGCGCGATCCGCACGAGTGAGGCGAGCTCTGCCAGTTTGAACCTGGTGTTCTGGAATTCGGCGACGGGTTGGCCGAAGGCCTGGCGGCCCTTGGTGTAGGCGATGGTGGCCTCGAGGCCACCTTCCATGGCGGCAACTCCGGCGAGCGCCACTATCAGCCGCTCGTAGGGGAGGTCGGCCATGAGTTGGTGCATACCGCTGCCTTCCTGACCGCCTAACAGGCAATCGACGGGTACGCGCACGTCGTCGAAAAAAAGTTCGGCCGTGTCCTGGGCGTGCATACCCATTTTGTCCAACACGCGCCCGACGCGGTAACCCGCCAGGCCTTCGGTCTCGACCATGATGAGGGACATGCCGCCTCTGCGGGCTTCGGGATCGGTCTTTACGAGGAGCATCAACAGTGTGGCCATACTGCCGTTGGTGATGAAGATCTTGGAGCCGTTGATTCGATAGACATCGCCTTCACGGATTGCACGGGTACGTACGCCCTTTAAGTCGGATCCGGCGGCGGGCTCGGTCATGGCGATGGCGCCAATGAGATCGCCGGCTGCGAGTCGGGGCAGCCAGCGTAGCTTCTGTGCCTCGGTGCCATGGTTCAACACGTAGTGGGCGCAGATGCTGTGCACGCCTTGCCCGAAGCCGCTGATACCGCGGCGACTCAACTCTTCGTACACCACGGCTTCGTGTCTGAAGTCACCGCCTGCGCCGCCGTATTGCTCGGGGATATCGAGGCAGAGCAGGCCGGTCTCGCCCAGCCGTTTCCAGGTTTCGCGGTCGACGTGATGCTGTGCCCGCCAACGGGCATCGTGGGGTAGCATTTCGGTTTCGACGAATCGGGCGACCGTATCGCGAAATGCTGCCAGTTCGTCGTCCATCCAGGTTGAGAGGTATGGCATGGGCTGTCTGTCTCGCTCGGAAAGTGGGACGAGCTTACACGACCAGCTGGCGCAGACGGCCCGGCGGCCGTGCGGGGTGATATTCCGGTGACACGGCGGTGATATTAACTCTTTGATTTGCCTGGCATCTGCTTATGAGATCCGGGTATTGGTCACGGACTTTCGGCGCACCCGAGAATCCGGGCCGTCATGCATATCGAAGCAACGCAGCCTGGTTCCGCGCTCTGCGCGCCCCCCAACATCGAACGCTCCCTGGAGTTGCCCACGTTGGGCGTCGCGGTGGCGGTTCATGGGGGTTTTCTGGTGTTGACTCTGTTCTTCCAGGAACTGCCGATTCTGCTGTCGGCGCCATTGGGTAGCCTGCTGCTCGCCTGGTACGGGTCGCTTCAGCACGAAACCATTCACGGGCATCCCACCTCTTCCCGCCGATTCAATGCGATGCTGGGCGCGTTGCCGCTGTCGCTGTGGATCCCATACGCCGTGTACAGGGAGACACATCTGCGGCACCATCGCCACGGCGGGCGTTATCTGACCAAAGTGGAGCACGATCCCGAGTCCTTCTATTTGCCGGCTGGAACGATGTCGAGAGCGGGAGGCGTGCGACGGTGGATCTACGCTGCCAACTGCACTCTCGCGGGACGCATGATTCTCGGTCCAGCCATTGCGATGATGAGATTCTGGGCGCGCGAACTCAGGAAGATACTGAATGGCGACCGGCGCCGGGTCCGCATATGGTTGCGGCATGCACTGGGTGTTGGCCTGGTTGTGACTTGGGTGGTTGGTGTGTGTCACATACCGCTATTCGTCTACCTCGCGTTGCTGGTCTATCCGGGCGTGGCTCTCAGTCACCTGCGGTCGTTTGCCGAGCACCATGGCAGTGCTGATTCGCGGCTGCGGACGCGGGTGGTGGAGGCGCATCCGCTATGGGCCGTGATTTTCCTGAACAACAACCTGCACATTGCGCATCACTCCAATCCGAAAGTACCCTGGTATCAGCTACCGCGCGCCTGGCGCGAGATGCGCCGTGAGGCGCAGACTCAAGGGGTGATATTCGAGGGTGGGTATTGGGAAGTGACGCGTAAGTATCTTTTTCGACGGTTCATCAACCTGGACGGCGATGGGAGCTGAGCGGATTGCCGCTCTGCCCATGTACGACTTCCCGCAGGTGCGGGATGCGCATGATGCGTTTTGGACTGCCTTGGCCGGTCGGCTGACTGCGGCGGGCTTGCGCGATGTGCCACGAGAGCTCAGTCGCGATCTGGGCCATTTCGATGTGTGGCGTCACCCGGAGCTGCTGTTCGCGCAGGGTTGCGAATATCCGCTGGCAAAGTCGTTTGCGGACCGGGTGAGGCTGGTCGCGACGCCGCGGTATTCGGCTCCGGGATGCGAGGGTGGCAATTACCGGAGCGCGATTATTGTCCGCCGGGAGGAAACGGGCTCGCTCACGGACTTTCGCGGCCGGCGTTGCGTGGTCAACGAGATGGATTCCAACAGTGGGATGAATCTGCTACGCGCTGCTGTTGCACCGCTTGCCGGTGGTGCGCGTTATTTCGCGTCGGTTGCGGTGAGTGGGTCACATCGCCGTAGCGCGGAGATGGTGGCTTGTGGGGAGGCGGATGTTGCGGCTGTGGACTGTGTGAGCTTTGCGCACTTGGGGCTGCTGTGTCCTGGGGTGGTTGCGAACTTGCGGGTGTTAAGTTGGACTCCGGCGAGTCCTTGCCTGCCGTTTATCACTGCACGTTCTGCCGATGATCCGACTGTTCAGGTACTTCGCTCTGCGCTTGCTGGGGTGTTTGAGGACGCTACGTTGGCGCCCGTGCGCGAGCGGCTGTTCCTGAGCGGCGTTGATTTGCAGCCCGTGGAGGGGTTTGGCGAGGTGCTTCGGTTGGAGCGCGGGGCGGTGGAGCTGAGGTACCCGACCATCTGTTAAACTATTGGCGATGGCAACGAATTCGACGGATATTCCTGTCCAGTATTTCCAAGGCCGTGATGGCGCGGAGCTTGCGTATCGCGAGATGGGCGAGGGAAGACCCTTGGTGCTCATCCACGGCTTCTTCTCGACGGCTTTCGTCAACTGGGTGCGTTATGGTCATGCCGCTAAGATTGCGGCGCGCGGGTATCGCGTGGTGATGCCAGACCTGCGCGGTCATGGCGATAGCGCCAAGCCACACGACGCTTCTGCGTACCCGCCGGACGTGCTTGCTGACGACGGGTTTGCTCTGATCGAGCACCTCGGACTTACCGACTACGACCTCGGCGGCTATTCACTCGGAGGGAGGACGACGATCAGGATGCTGGCGCGAGGGGCCAGACCGGGGCGCGCAATTGTAGCCGGTGCGGGTTGGGAAGGAATCGTGAATACCGGCGGTCGCGGCGCGCATTTCCGACATATCCTCACCAACCTCGGAACGTTCGAGCGCGGTTCTGCAGAGTGGATGGCGGAAGCCTTCCTGAAGACTGTTGGCGGCGATCCGGTCGCGCTGCTCCACGTCCTGGACACGTTTGTCGATACGCCTCGTGAGGATCTTGAACGGATCGAGACATCTGCGCTGGTGTTGATGGGCGGTGATGACCACGACACCGGTTCGGGCGAGGATCTTGCGGCTGCCCTGCCTCATGGTCAGTATGCGGTCATTCCCGGCAATCACATGAGTGCGGTCACGAAGCCGGAACTGGGCAGGGCGATTGCTGACTTTCTCGGCGACGCGGCGGCATTTTAGCCCGGCTTCGCTTGCGTTGACGCTGGATTGCGTCCGCAGAAACCACCACAGTTTCCAGACACGATCTTTACAGGTACCTCCAGCATGATACGGCTGTTACGACTTTGGCGCCTGGGCGCCCGCGACTTGAGGCTATTGTGGTTTGCGCTCTGGCATCCACACCGTCCCGTGTGGCTGTTGCCCGCCGCCCTGGTTCTGGGGTTCTACGCGCTGGAGCCATTCAATTTCGTGATGCCCGTCGTCGGCATGGTGGATGACTTCATCGTCCTGCCGTTGTTGCTGCACGTCCTCGTGAGTTTCTTGCCGCTCGATATCCGCACCGGCTTCGGCCTCAAGCGAATCTCAGCGCGCTGACTGGCCGGGTGACCGAGCGGTTTCCGCCCAGGTGCCGGTGCGCGCCAGCTCGCGTGCGTACGCAGGTGCCGCGTCACTGCGGAAGGGGAGCACACGGTTGGATCGAATCGTCTCGTCGATTTCAAACCGTAACAGACGTTGAGCACCCTCGAACGCGCGTACCTCCGCTCCATCCCAGATCACGTTTGTCCGGGTGCGAAGCATCAGGACGTCGCCAGTTGAAAAATCCAGAAACAGCAGGCCGGCGCGCGGATTGACCTGCAGGTTGCCTATCGTGTTGAAGAAGAAGTTGCCGATGAAGTCGGGTACTGTCAGCGTTCGGTCGTCGTCGATGCGAACGAAACCGGGGCGACCGCCCCGATGCGAGACATCGGCGCCGTAGCTCTCACCGTCTTCCTTACGGAGATTCGCCGACGCAATAAAAAACGTGTCCGCGTTTGCAATCAACGCCTGGTCTTGGACCGAGAGGCGCTGATTGTTCGAGCCTTGCGGCGTATCGGAATCCGTCGCCGGTTCGACGAAGCGAAAGTCGCGGCTCTGGATGTATTGCGGGCAATTGCCAAAGCTTTGCACCACGCCGACGGTCCATCCCCCGGCATCGATTGTAGTGACAGTGCCGTTCAAACGATTTCTCCGCCGTGTGGGAAGCTCAATTCCCAGTAACGCGACGGGCGCGCCCTTGCGCAGATTGCGGGCGAGCGGATCGCCCGCGTGCGGTAGCACACCTACGCGCAGGTGCTGCGGATCCGGCGATGTGGCGAATCCAGGCGTGCCAGCGATGACCGATGCCCAGGGCTGGCCCGAAGCATCGACACTTCCAACGAGGAGGAACGGTAGCTGTTGGAAGAATTCTCGATGCCGCGGAATCAGATAGTCGCGCACGCTGCGACGTGCTGGGGCCTCCAGCATCTTCCTGCGCCCGAATCGCTCCTGAAGAGCGAGCTCAGCCGGATGAAATGGAGAGGCAGACTGTTGCACGTAATTGGCTCCTCAATACCCAACCGTGAAGCGCGCGCGCACATCCCGTCAGAAGAAAGTCCGCACGATCGACACGACATCGTACCGGTCATCGACCCTGTAGAGGTATTCCCAGCGATCGAACGTCGTGCACGGATGGGATATGCCAACCGCGATCCGATCCTTCACGGCCAGATCCAGGCCCGCGAACTTCAGGTAACCGTGATGGTCGTTGAGCCTGACGATCTCGGCTTTGCCGCGAAGGTCGATAAGGGCTGCGGGGTCCCCCTGCCGATGTCGCTTGAGCGGCACCGGCAAGCCCATATCGAAGGAGACGTCGCGTTTGCCGAGGGCCACGATGGCGAGGCCCGGTTCCGGTAAGGATTGCACCGTAGTCCACAACTCGAGTGCGGGCTCGAAGCCGTGGTCGGCGAATATACTCCCGGTGCTGCGTTGTCGAAGGCGATCCAGCGCGGTGGCGTACGTGCCATGATCGTGAGTGATATAACACCCCGAACGCAGAATGACCTTCGTGGGCCGTGAGAGACGGACCGAGCCGAGAGCCTTGACGACTTGATCGAAGTAAGCGGACCCACCGGCGGTGAGAACGACACTCTCGTCAAACAGGTGCTCCGCGTCGCAGCGAAGTGCGATTTCGCTAACCTGTTTCATGAAGGCCTCGACATTGACCTCGGCCTCGGCCGGGGTTCCCGGAAAGATTCCCTCGAAGGCTTCGATGCCGGCGAGTCGCAGTGAGTCGCTCAGTCCAGCGACTTCCCTCGCTACGACGAGGGCCTCTTCAACCGTTCGTACACCGGTTCGACCACCTGCCGCACCCACTTCGAGCAACAGATTCAACGCACGGCCGCGCGGCAATTTTGATAGGACATCATAGTATTGGCGCGCTCCCGCCACGGAATCGACGATGCCAAAAAACTCGAAACCGGGGTCCGCCGCAAGCTCGCGGGCTACGAACCGCACGGAATCCGCATCGAGTAGCTGATTCGCCATGATGATCCGGGGCACGCCGAATCGCCGATAGACTCGAAGGTGCGCGGCAGTAGCGCACGTCATGCCCCAGGCCCCGGCAGCGAGTTGCAAATCAAATAGCTGCGGGCACATCGTGGTCTTGCCATGCGGAGCGAGGCGAACGCCTGCTGATTCTGTGTATTGCCGCATGAGCTCGATGTTTGCGTGCAGGGCGCTCTCGCGTATCACCGCCACGGGGGCGGGAAATTCATCGCGCAAAAGGTTGAGCCTGCGTTTTGGCGCATCTTCGATCGTGACGCCATCCAGGATATCCGGTATGCCCTTGGAGGCAGAAGACAGTGTATGCCGGGACAGCGCAGTAAGATCCAACACGAAATGGCCCCTTCAGTGACGCTGCAAGCGCGTGGGTGATCTTGAGGGAAGGAGGCATTGGTGACAACTGATTAGTGTGCTAAGAGACCACGTCTCGTGTGCGAAGCATGAGCAGAAGATCAAGAGGATCAGGCTCTACCCCAAGTAGGGTCAAAATCGTGTGGGCCTGGGCCCGATGATGCGTCTGGTGATTGAACAGGTGAGCGAGGATTTCTCCGATCGGCTGTTTCTGCGGAGTACCGTTCAGCGTTCGATAATCACATTGCCTCTCGAACTGCGCTTCCTCGAGCGTTTCCACAAAAGTCACAATCCTTTCGTCTTCCGTCTCGCGCGCAGTGTGCAAGGACTGCAGTTCGTCGCACACTATTGCGTTCAACTCGTTCGGATGGTCTCCCGATCCTGTCAGGCGTCGCATCCAGATTCGATCGGCGGTCAGCAGATGATTCAGCGTGCCGTGAAGACTTCCGAAATAGGCCCCCACATTCCTTCGGTATGCTTCCTGCGGCAGTGCGCCCGACATCCTGTAAAGCCTGGCATTGGCCCACTTGTTATAACTCGCGAACATTACGAAATGTGCTTTCAACATGGAGTCTCCCCGCGAAATCCGCTTCCAGCGACTGTGTCACACCTGCACGCTTCGCAACGCCTCCAGGAACCTGACGACGGGCGGGGGCGTGCAGTTTCGCCGCCGGCGAAACACGAAGAAGCGCCGCTGCATGGCCATTTCGCGGACGGGCAACGCCTTTACGAACCCAGCAGCCTGCTCAGCCGCAAACAACGGCTCCGGTAGCCATCCCAGGCAACAGCTCTTGGCTACCATCGCCTTGATGACAGCCGGAGAGCGCGTCTCGACCGCAATGTGCGGCGGCTCGACACCCAGGCGGCTGGTCAATTCATTGAATTGCCGGCGCGGTACGGCCCCGGCCGGGGGCATTACCCAGGGCTCCGCAACGACATCGTGAATCGACAGCTCGCCGCGGCCCTGGAGCGGGTGATTGACGGCGGACAGCACCGAATACCGATCGGTAAACCCATGCTCTGCCACCTGCACGATATCTTCGCTTTCCGGGATGGGACCGCCGATGGCCACATCGATGACACTGTTGGTCAGAGCCGTCTCCAACACGTCCTCGACGGCTTCCGTGATCTGCACCTGCAGGTGCGGCCACGCTTGCAACAACTTGTCGAGCACCGCGGGCAACAACATTATGGCGGCGCTCGCCACCGCTCCGATGCGGATGGTTCCCTGGCCCAGGCCGCGCAGGGCATTGATCTGCTCGACAGCCAGCGCATTCTCGGTATTCAGCAGGTTGGCGTGCGGGAAGAGTGCCCGGCCAAACAGGGTCAGTTCCATGCCGGTTGTGCGACGTTCGAACAATTGGACACCGAGCTGGGTTTCCAGCCGGCGGATCGTGCGGCTCAGGGCCGGCTGGGTCACGTGCAGCGACTCGGCCGCCAGCCCGAGACTGCCGCACTCGGTGATCGCGAGGAACGCCCTGAGCTGACGGGGATCCAAAGTCATAGTCAGATGTTATGACTTTCCCGCGATTCGGCAATAGTCAGCCGTGCCCCTCCTGACTAGACAATAGCGCCAGGAAGTCCGGTCCTTAGCTTGATTTCCGGTTTGAGGGGGCGAATCGCGTCATGGGGGACTCAGCGGGCGGCGGCAGCCGCGAGCGCGTGCAAGTCACGGTGCGCGCAGCAGTTTTTCAACTGCTGCGCGACTTCGGCCTGACTACGGTATTCGGCAACCCGGGGTCCACGGAACTGCCGATGTTCAGAGGATTCCCCGCCGATTTCCGTTATGTGTTGGGTCTGCAGGAGTCCGTTTCCGCGGCTTGCGCCGACGGCTACGCGCAGGCCACGCGCAACGCTGCCCTGGTCAATCTGCACTCCGCTGTCGGTGTCGGGCATGCCCTGGGCAACCTGTTTACCGCCTGGCGCAACCAGACACCGTTGGTTGTTGTCGCCGGTCAGCAGGCGCGTTCCATCCTGCCGTTCGAGCCGTTTCTGTACGCAAGCCAGGCTGCGGAGTTTCCCAAGCCCTACGTCAAATGGAGCTGCGAGCCCGCACGGGCCGAGGATGTCCCTCCAGCCATCGCGCGGGCCTATTACGTTGCAATGCAACCTCCGCGCGGCCCGACCTTCGTCTCGGTACCCGTAGACGATTGGGATCGGCTGTGCGAGCCCGTTGCCTCGCGCGCCGTCAGCCGGATTGTTTTGGGAGATCCCGATCTCCTGGCTCGTGCCGCGCGGGCCCTGCGGACAGCGCTGCGGCCGGCCATCGTTGTCGGCGCAGCGGTCGCTCGCGACGGGGCCTGGGAAGAAGCGCTCGAGCTGGCGGAGCTGAATCAGGCTCCGGTGTGGGTCAGTCCGATGTCAGGCCGCAACAGCTTTCCGGAGAAGCACCCCCTGTTTGCGGGTTTCTTACCGGCCGATCGCGGCAAGATCGTCGAAAGGTTGACGGGCAGCGACCTTGTACTGGTGCTCGGCGCCCCCGCATTCACCTACCACGTGGAGGGTTTCGGTCCGCACATCCCGCCTGACGCCGAGCTCATCCAACTCACCGACGACCCCTCCATGGCCGCCTGGACGCCCGTCGGAATGTCGATCGTAACTAATCTGAGGCACGGCATTCGGGCACTTCTGGCGGAACCGCCACCCGGCGAGCGTGCCCCGCCCGGTCCGTTTCCCAGCGCGCCCCGGCTCGACGGCTCGCGCCTGACTGACGGCTATCTGCTGCAACAGATCGCGAGTTTGCGGCCGTCAGGCAGCGTGATTGTCGAGGAGGCACCCAGCAGCCGCGGTCCCATGCACGACTACCTGCCCATCGTGGAGCCGGATGGGTTTTACACCTGCGCGAGCGGCGGACTGGGACATGGACTGCCTGCTGCGGTGGGTGTCGCACTCGCCCGGCCCGACCGCAAGGTGATTGCGATCCTGGGCGATGGATCGAGCATGTATTCCATCCAGGGCTTATGGTCCGCCGCGCAACTGAAGTTGCCCATCGCATTCATCATCATCCGCAACGGCCGGTACGCGGCGCTGCATGAATTCGGCCAGCACTTCCGGCTCGACCAACTCCCGGGCACCGAGCTGCCCCAGATCGATTTTTGCGGGCTCGCGCGCGCCCAGGGCGTGTCCGCCTCCCGAGTGACCAGCGCCGGCGAGCTCGACGCCGCACTGATCCACGCCATGCAGTCCTCCGAGCCTGTGCTCGTCGAAGTCGTCACGCAGAACGCCGACACGTCCAACTCCGGAGAGCCAACATGTGGACCACAGCTCTAACTCGTGGACTTGCAATGTCGGTCGCGGGGGCCGCGCTGGCCGGGGGCGCCATCGGGCAACAGGCCGGGAATGCCGCGAGTCGCGGTGAGTCCGAACTGGCGGAAGTCATCGTCACGGCGCAGAAACGCGCGGAAAGTCTGCAGAACGTTCCCATCACGATGCAGGCGTATACGGCTGAGCAGCTACAGGCAGCCGGGATATCACAGGTAACCGACATCACCCAGCTTGCGCCCAATCTCAACGTCGTCGTCCAGAATTCGCTCAGCCAGCACATCGTGATTCGAGGGGTGGGAACCAACGAGTTCTTTGGCAACGCGCCTTCGTCCGTTGGGACGTACATGGACGAAGTTACGATGAACTCGTCCTACATGAGCACGCTGGGATTGTTTGATATGGAGCGGATCGAGATTCTGCGCGGTCCGCAAAACAGCCTGTTCGGACGAAACACCACGGGCGGCGCCGTCAACTACATCACCCGGATGCCCAAGGTTGGCGCGGACAGTATCGAAGGATTCGGGCTTCTGACGTACGGGCGTCACGATCTCGCCGAAGTCGAGACTGGCATCTCCATACCGTTGGGATCGACGGTCGCGCTGCGCCTCGCCGGCGTCTATCACACCCGCAACGGCATCTGGAATAACCTGGACACCGGGGATCACAGCTACGGCAACGAAACCCGTTACTCCGAACGCGCAACACTGGTTTGGGAGCCCTCGGAATCGACCCGCCTGACTGCGAGCATCCATTCCGCACGCTTCGACGGGCAGGCGCAGCCGCAAAAAATGGCCGGTGCGTACCTGAACAATCCGCCGCTGCGCGCCAACGACCTGGCGCCATTCGCCGGCAACATCGACTGGAAGGGTGGCAATCTCAACACTGTCGGCAATGTCCAGACCGTCAATGTCGAGGGCTTCGATCGGTTCACGCGCGGCTGGCAGGACGTGTGGGTTGGAGGGTCTCAAGTCAACAACCTTTATGTAGATGGCGGTTATGTCAAGGTCACTCACGACTTCGGGCAGGCGACCCTGACCTCGATATCCTCGTTCGACAAGACTCATGGACTTTACGAGGAAGACAATACTGGCGATGGAAATGTCTCTGGTGCGGGTACGCCTGGCGTGACTCACGACGTTCTCATCATCGATATGGATCAGCGATATGAGCAGTACACACAGGAGCTGCGCCTCGCATCAAACGACGACAAGGCGCGCCTCAGGTGGATCACGGGTGTTTACTATCTTCATGAGAACTCGCTGTTGGGGCAGGACATCCGTTTCGGCGCCAACGGATTTCCAGGAGCCCATCCGTCAGCCGTCGGAATAACTCCGCCCGCGCTCTTCGACGTCATCCCCAATCCCTACGGCAACACCGTGTCGTTCAGCATCGCGGATCTCAAGGACCGAAGCGCCTCGATCTACGGTCAGAGCGACTTCCGCTTCACGCCCCAGATAACCGGCACCCTTGGACTGCGCTACACCCATGATCAGAAATCGAACCCAGCGTACTACGCGGGCGCGTTCGTCAAGCCGCCAGGCTGGAATCCGGCGCAATACATAGACCAGTCCGCCATCCGGCGCTACGCGGCTGGCCTCGGTAACTGCGTTCCCAAGACAGATCCTGCCTATATGCCGTTTCGACATTGCGCAGATAACAACACGTCGCGGCCGGATATCAATAACGGCGAAGCCGGGGGCAAGGTCGGCCTTCAGTATCGCCCGTCAGAGGCCGTGATGGTGTATGGCAGCTACTCACGGGGCTTCAAGTCGGGGCGCTTCGACATGGAATTCCTGCATACCGATGACACGCCGTTTCCACAAAGGCCGCTCAAACCGGAAATCCTGGATGTCTTCGAGCTGGGATTCAAATCGACGTTGCTCGACAAGTCACTGGTGTTGAACGGCGCCATCTTCTATAACATCTGGAAGAACCAGCAGGTCTTCAACGTCGGGGTTGGCGGTCCGGAGTTCAACAACCTGCCCGAGTCCCGCCTCAAGGGTGCGGAACTGGAGGCGAACTGGGTTCCCGCACAGCACTGGCTCGTCAACGGCAGCCTAGGCCTGCTCAACACGCGGATTACCAATGTGTCCGGCATCGACTTCGACCTGCACCAGGGCGATTTTCAGAAAGGCCATGAGTTGCCTCTGGCGCCCAAGGTAACCGCCAATGCGGGGCTCGGCCGCACCTTCAATGTCGGTGGAGGTGTGCTGGGCTTGCACACCGACTTGCGTTACCAGGGCCGGTCCAAGGTCAAGTACAGCCCGCAGGTGCCTATCGACGAATACGACCCCCGGTTTGAGCTCAACGCGCGGGGTACATATGCCTTTGGGGCGCAGCAGCAGTATGAAGTCGCCGTGTTTGGCGACAACCTGACCAGTGCCAAGTATTGCGTGGAGATCCAGGACCTGCGGGGAGTGTCGGGCTCGTTCTATTGCGTACCGAATGACGGCGAGCCGCGCTGGGGTGTGCAGGCTCGAATGAATTTCTAAGGGAGGTGCTGCGATGTCGTACAGGAACGGATACGTGCTGGCGGCCGGCTGGCTGCTCACGGTGTGGTCCCTGCCGTCCTTCGCGCAGATCGAACAGATCACGGTTACCGCCAGGCGGGTGCGTGAAAATCAGCAGGACACTCCGATCTCCGTCACTACCGTGACCCCCGAATCCCTCGAGCACAAGCAGATATTCCGGACGGATGACCTCGACCAGACGACACCCAACATGGTGTTCGACAGCAGCGCGCGGCTTGCAGGCAACAACTCGGGCATCGTGATCACGATTCGCGGCATCGGCCAGACCGATCCCACGCCTGATGTTGATCCAGGAGTGGGCCTCTACATAGATGATGTGTACATGGGGCACGGAGTTGGCGGCTTGCTCGACTTTCGCGACATCGAATCGGTGCAGGTGCTTCGCGGGCCGCAGGGCGCGCTGTTCGGCCGCAATACCATCGGCGGTGCGGTGTTGATCAGTACACGTGATCCGGGCAAGGAGTTCGGCGTCAACGTCAAAGGAACCCTGGGGTCCGGCAAGCTGCGCGATGGGTTCATCGGTGCCGACGTGCCGATCAGCGATACGCTGGGCGCGCGCATCACCTTCGGGAAGCGCAAGCAGGATGGCTACATTGCCTATCCCGCGCTGAATACCGAGGTCGGCGATACAAACACGTACACAGCGACCGGCAAGTTGAGATGGACTCCAGGTGAGCACATTGACGTGAGGCTGGCCCTCGACTTTTCTACTGCCGACGAGAGAGGTCCGGCTTTGACGAACGTCGCCCTGAACCCGGCGAGCGCCTTTCCCCGCACGGTGAGTTACGCGGCGGGTTGTCCGGGGATGCTGCCCCCACCGAACCCGAACGCGCCCTCTCCAAGCAATGTGCCCCTGATCGATGATCCACGCTGCGCGAACAACTTCCGCCTGGGCGGTCCCTATGTCAACAATGGAACCTTTCCCGTAAAGAGCTACCTGCGCAACCGCGGCGCCTCACTGACCGCGCGCTATGATCTGACAGATGCACTCGCAGTGAAATCGATCAGCTCCTATCGCGCCATAGACTGGATTGGCAGCCGCGACGCAGACGGCACTGCGTTTCCCATCCTGGCCACCGAGTACGACACCTCCGGGAGCCAGTGGAGCCAGGAACTACAGCTGCTGTACAACTCCACCCGTCTGACAGCGGTGGGTGGTGTGTACTACTTCCGCGAGCGTTCGGATGATCACCTGGTCGTCTCGTTCACGCCTCCGGGGACGGCTCCCAGCGGCACTCGAAACTGCGACTGCAACCTCGTCAAGAATCATAGCTGGGCCGTCTTCACCAACTGGATCTACAAGGTGACCGATGCGTGGAGCATCGACCTGGGAGAGCGATACACGTCGGATACGAAGGGCTCCTTGCCGAACGAATACGACTTCAGGACGCCCGACGTAAAGTGGTTGCCGGTCGTGCTGTACGAGCAGACCTTCACGAAACCGACGTTCTCGGGCAGTACGTCATACCGTTGGACGCGGGACATCATGACGTACTTCAGCTACTCGCAGGGCTTTAAGGGAGGAGGGTGGAACAGCCATTTCAACCGGCCCATTCAGCCGACCGACCCGCATCTGTTCAGGGAGGAGACCGCCAACAGCTTCGAGCTTGGAGTCAAGACAGACCTGTTCGACCGGCATTTGCGCGTGAACGGTGCCGTCTTCACCACTGCTTATCACAACATGCAGTTCACGTACCGCATCGGCGTCGCGCCGTTCCTGTTCAACACCGGGAAAGCGACGATCAATGGTGGGGAGCTGGAGCTTACCTGGGTACCGACTGACGCGTGGTTGATCGAAGCAGGTGTCGGCACCCTGCACGGTAAGATTGACAGGGTAGACCCACTGGTCAACGCCGTGACCGCCGTGAGTACCCAGAATCGGCTGCCATTCACGCCCGACTGGCAGGCAAACGCGGGAGTCTCCTACCAGGTGCACGCTGCAAATGTACTGCTGACACCCAGGGTCGATGTGTTCTATCAGACGCGCACCTATTTTGATGAGGGCAACACTCCGCAAATCGCTCAATTGGATCCCATCGTTCTGCTGGGGGCTTCAGTCGCCTTCGAGGTTCCGCAGAAAAACTGGCGGGTCCTAGCCGGTGGCCGCAACCTTACCGACAAGAAACATTCGCAGGGTGGCAATCCGTCATACACCACGTCCAGCGGCTACGCCGAAGCGTCGTATGTCCGCGGTCGTGAATACTATGTGTCGTTTGTGTATGACCTGCACGGCCACTAGGACGCACAGGCGGGGACTACACCCGAGGGCCACACACCCGAGCCGCCGTAGCTCGGCCGGCCAGGCATCCGTGTACACTAGGGCGCCATGCCGACCCCTGCCGCCAATAGCCCGCGCCTTTACCAGCAGATAGCAGCGACCATAGAACGAGCGATCGCGGAAGGGCGATATCAACCCGGCCAGCGTCTGGCCTCGGAGCGGGATCTGGCCGAGGAATTGGGCGTCAGCCGCCCCACATTGCGACGTGCCGTGATTGCCCTCGAGATGCGAGGCCTGCTGGAGTCGCGCCAGGGATCAGGTGTCTATGTCCGCAGGACGACCGTTGCGACGTCTTTGCCAACGCGGGATCTCGACATAGGAGCCTTCGATCAGGCGGAGGCCCGCAGGCTGTTTGAAGGTGAGGTTGCGGCGCTGGCGGCCACCTTGATCACGGATGAGGAGCTGGCCTATCTGGAATCGCTGGTCGTGGAAATGAACAACGAGAACGCGACCAAGGAACAAAGCGAGCTGGCTGACCGCCAGTTCCACACCACCATCGCGCGTGCCACCCGTAATAGCGCCGTCGTACGCGTCGTCGAGAACACCTGGGACCTGCGTTACAAGTCGCCTCTGTGCATGCAGTTGTTGGAAAGGGCGCGCGACGTCCGCCGGCGGCCTTTGAATGATGAGCATCAGGACATCGTCGAGAGCCTGCGAACGCGCGATCCGAAGGCGGCGCGGGCCGCGATGCAGGCACACCTGGGAGGTTTGATCGAAAACCTGCTGCTCACGGCCGAGTTGCAGGAAATGGAGCAGACCCGTGCCCGCCTCGCTGCCAAGCGCGAGCAGATCGAACGTCGCGCGGCCAGCGCGAATACCTGAC
>JAQGOF010000180.1 GCA_028293745.1 Gammaproteobacteria bacterium
GGGTGATGCCCGTAGTCATCGATGATTGTCACGCGGCCCGAAGCAGTCTGGACATCCGCAATGTGCTGCAGCCGCCGATCGACCCCCTGGAAGCTCGCCAGCGCGCGCTGAATCGCCGCGTCTTCGATACCGAGCTCACTGGCCACGACAATGGCCGCCAGCGAGTTCAGAACATTGTGAGTGCCCGGCAGGTTGACGGTCACGTTGAGCGGTACGCCCGAGGCACGCACAACATCGTAGGACGTCTGCAAGCCATGCCGACGAATGTTCACGGCCCGAACATCCGCGTCCTCGGAGCTCAGCCCGTACGACACAATCGGCCGGCCGACCGCACGGACGATACTGCGAACATTGGCATCATCCAGGCAGAGCACGGCGAGTCCGTAGAACGGCAGGTTGTGCAGAAAATCGACGAAGCTTTGCTTGAGAAGCTCGAAGTCACCACCGTGCGTGACCAGGTGATCGTTGTCGATGTTGGTGACGATCGCGATGAGCGGCTGCAGGTGCGTGAAAGACGCATCGCTTTCATCGGCTTCGGCGACAAGATAACGACCGGCACCCAGGCGTGCATTGGTGCCGGCGCTCTTCAGGCGCCCACCGATGACAAAGGTCGGATCTTCTCCGCCCTCGGCAAGAATGCTGGCAACCAGGCTGGTCGTAGTCGTCTTGCCGTGTGTGCCCGCCACCGCGATCGAATAGCGAAAGCGCATGAGCTCGCCCAACATCTCGGCCCGCGCGACCACCGGTATCCTCTGCTCCACGGCAGCATCAACTTCCGGATTGCCGCGCGCGATTGCGCCAGAGACCACTACGACATCGGCGCCAGCGATATTCGTTGCAACGTGACCAATCGCGATTTTTGCACCGATCTTCGCCAGGTGGGTCGTGACCGCGTTGGCCTTCAGATCAGAGCCCTGCACGGCATATCCAAGGTTGATGAGCACCTCGGCGATGCCGCCCATGCCACTTCCACCGATGCCGACGAAATGGATCGTGTTGATACGGCGCATCCGGTCGCGCCGGTCAGGCGTGGCGCGCCGCTCGACGGAGGGCCGTTCGAGGTTTACGCGCCGATCCTTTGGTGAGCGCCGTTCTTCGATCATGCCGCCGCCTCCGCAGCCATTTCGAGGCATGAGGTGGCAAGCTCCTCAGCAGCGCGCGGCGTGGCTAACAGGCGTGCACGCTCGGCCATGGCCAGAAGCTTGCCCCGCCCGGCGCACAATCGCAGTAACTCATCTGACAGCCGCTCAGCCGTAAGGTCGCGGTCGGCGATCAACACAGCCGCGCCCTCTTTGACGAGATACTGAGCGTTGTGAGTCTGGTGATCGTCCACGGCCGCAGGAAACGGAACCAGGATGGCACCCACTCCCGCCGCGGCAAGCTCCGACACGGTGAGTGCCCCGGACCGGCAGATCACGAGATCTGCCCACGAATACGCCTCGGCCATGTCTTCAATGAACGGCCGCACGTCCGCACGCACGCCGGCGCTCGCATAGCTCTGACGACCGGTGTCGATCCATCGCTCGCCAGCCTGATGCCGCACGTCGATCGCCGGAATTTCCTGGCCATGCAACTGCTTCAAGCGAGCCAGCGCAAACGGAACGACCGCGTTCAAACGGGTAGCGCCCTGGCTGCCGCCAATCACCAGGATCCGGATCGCACCGCTGCGGTCGGCGAAGCGGCTCGCCGGCGGAGCAATCGCGCTGATGTCCTGGCGTACTGGATTACCAATCGCACGAGCACGGACGCCGCGCCCGAAGCTGCCGGGAAACGCTTCCAGCACTTCGCGCGCCAGGTGTGACAGACACCGATTCGTGAAACCCGCGACCGCATTCTGTTCGTGAATGAGCAGCGGCCGCCGCGTGAGCCAGGCTGCGACACCACCGGGCCCGGTGACGAAGCCGCCCAACCCGACTACCACGAGCGGCCGGTGCCGCCACATGACCCTTAGTGCCTGCATCAACGCCAGCGCCAGCCGGAAAGGTGCCGCGATCAGAGTGGTCAAACCCTTGCCGCGCAGGCCGCCCACCGACAGCCATTCAATCTCAATACGCTCTGCCGGTACGACTCGCGCCTCGAGACCACGTTGCGTGCCGAGCCACACAACCTCAAACGACTTGGCGCGCAGCAACCGCGCGAGAGCGAGCGCGGGAAATACGTGGCCCCCCG
Source organism: Gammaproteobacteria bacterium (assembly GCA_028293745.1). Taxonomy (GTDB): domain Bacteria; phylum Pseudomonadota; class Gammaproteobacteria; order Steroidobacterales; family Steroidobacteraceae; genus 13-2-20CM-66-19. Next base: position 2,170 of record JAQGOF010000180.1, read on the forward strand.
TACCGCCGGCCATGATCAGGATGGGGCGAGCGTGTTGTGAGCTCATTCGGGCTCACCTCCAAACGGCCGCCGTCCTTCGCCTTCCATCCTCGCGCCCCGTTGGCGGACCGTTGCCGAACCACGCGTCTCGAGCATGGCTTCGTGATACACGCGCAACAACAATCCCACCCAGGCGAGCGAAACGATGAGGCTCGACCGGCCATAACTCATGAGCGGCAGCGTCAACCCCTTGGTGGGCAGCACGCCCATGTTGACACCCATGTTGATGAAAGCCTGGATCCCAACCCACAAGCCGAAGGCGGCTGCCAGGTACGACTGGAACTTCAATCCCGCGTCGGAGGCGAGGCGGGCGATATAAAAGCTGCGCCAGATCAGCGCGAGGAAAAGAGCGAGCGTCGCAACGACGCCCGCCAAGCCCAGCTCCTCCGCGAGGACGGCAAATAAGAAGTCGGTATGCGCTTCCGGCAGGTAAAACAGTTTCTGGACGCTTTCGCCCAGGCCCACCCCGAACCACTGACCCCGGCCGATGGCGATCAGGGACTGGGTCAGCTGGAATCCGCTGTTGTACGGATCGGCCCAGGGGTTGAGGAAGGTCGTGAGCCTGCGCATGCGGTAGCTGGACGAAACCGCCAGTACTGCGAAACCTGCCCCCGCGATCACCGTCATGGCGATTACGTAGCGCAGGCGGGCGCCGGCGATGAACAGCATTCCGAAGCCGGTTGCGAACAACACGGTGGCCGCGCCGAAATCCGGCTCGGCCAGCAGCAGCGCCCCGACCAGGACCAACAGGCCCAGGGGCTTGGCCAGGCCACCGAGGGTTGTGCGCAGTTGCTCCTCGCGGCGCACGGCATAGCTCGCGAGATAAATCAGCACCAGCACGCGAGCCAATTCGGACGCCTGGAAATTGAGACCGGCGAGCTGGAGCCAGCGGCGGCTGCCATTCACCATGTGCCCCAGTCCCGGAATGAACACGAGCGCGAGCATCGTTATGGCGACCACGAGCAGGCCAACCGATGCCTTTTCGAGCAACTCGGTGCGGATGCAGAACAGCAGCGCCGCACACGCAGAGCCGATCAGCATCAGCAACAGCTGTCGTTCCAGGTAGAAGAACGTCTGACCCGTATCCTTGCTGGCAATGGACACCGATGCAGAAGTGACCATCACGAGGCCCAGCAACGTGATTGCCAGTACGAGAGCAATTGTCACGGAGTCGATGTGAACGGCACCGCCACCCCTGCCAGAGCGTGTCATTGAGGCGCTCGCAACCGTCATATTCAAGCGGCGAGCTCCTTCACGGCTTGGGTAAAGACGGCGCCGCGATGTGTGTAGTCGCGGAACATGTCCAGGCTGGCACAAGCCGGCGAGAGCAACACGGTGTCGCCGGGCTTCGCGGCGCGTGCGGCAGCCTTGACGGCATCTTCGAGTGACGCGCAAGTCTCCGTTGTGCTCACTCCATGGAGAGCACGCGCGACAGCCGCTGCATCGCGCCCGATCAACACGGTGTGTCGCACTTTGCCGCGGAACGCGTCCGCCAGCGGGGCGAAGTTCTGATTCTTGCCGTCACCGCCGGCGATGATGACCAAGGGCCCCGTCATGCCACTGACGGCCGCGATCGTCGCGCCGACATTGGTTCCCTTCGAGTCGTTTATATAGGTGACGCCGTTGACGTCGGCGACCCATTGCGCACGGTGCGGCAAGCCGGGAAATGTGGCGAGCTCGGCAAGCATGGCGGCCATCGGCAAACTCAACGCCTCACCCAGCGCGAGCGAGGCGAGTGCATTCGCAGCGTTGTGCAGGCCCTTGATCTTCATTTCCGACACGGGCATGAGTGGCTCATCGCGCCGCATGAGCCACCATTCACCGTCCTTAGGTGCAACCGCGTAGTCCGCTCCGATCGTTGCGCGTAAAGAAAAGCCCAGCGTTCGCTGTCCTCGCGGGGGCATGGCCACGACGAGCGGATCGTCGAGATTGATCACCGCCGTGTCGCATCGGGCGAAGATGCGCGCCTTGGCGATCGCGTAATCCTCAATCGACTTGTAGCGATCCAGGTGATCCGCGGTCACATTCAGTACGGTTGCGGCTTTGAGGTCCAGCGAGCAGGTCGCTTCGAGCTGAAAGCTCGACAGTTCCAATACATATAACTGCGTGGGTTCGACATCAGCGCGAGCATTGGTCAGCAGATCGAGTGCGGGCTCGCCCAGATTTCCGCCCACGCGCACTTTGATTCCCGCGCGCGCGGCCATCCGGCCAATGAGCGTGGTCACGGTGCTCTTGCCGTTGGTCCCCGTGATTCCCACCACGGGAGCGTCGACCGCCCGGGCGAACAACTCGATGTCGCCAACGATTTCGAGGCCTCGACGCTGTGCCTCCACGAAGAACGGGAGGCTCAGCGACACTCCAGGCGATGCCACCACGCACAACGCATCATCGAGCAGGCGCGTGTCGAGCCCCCCCGCACTGACCGGGATCCCGGGATCGAGTTGGCGCAATCCGGACAATTCCGGCGGCTGAGCGCGCGTGTCGGTCACGACAATCTTCCAACCCAGCGCGTGCAGATAGCGCGCGCACGACAGCCCCGTCCGGCCGAGGCCGACGATGACTGCCGAAGAAGGTTTTGTCGTGGTCGCACTCATCGCAACTTCAGTGTGGCCAGGCCGAACAACACGAGGATCAGGGAGATGATCCAGAAACGGACGATGACCTTCGGCTCGGCCCAGCCTTTGAGCTCGAAGTGATGGTGGATGGGGGCCATCTTGAAGATGCGTTTGCCGCGCAGCTTGAACGAGCCCACCTGCAGAATGACCGATGCGGTCTCGAGCACGAATACGCCGCCCATGACCAGCGTGACCACTTCCTGGCGCACGATCACCGCAATCACTCCAATGCTGGCGCCAATGGCGAGCGCACCCACATCGCCCATGAAGACCTGGGCGGGATACGAGTTGAACCACAGGAAGCCGAGACCCGCACCGGCCAGCGCTCCGCAGAAGATGATGAGCTCGCCCGCGCCGCGCACTTCCGGGATCTGCAGATAGCTGGCGAACTTGGCATTGCCGGTCGCATACGCGAATATGCCGAGCGCCGCGATGACCAGCGTGGCCGGCATGATGGCCAGTCCATCCAGGCCGTCCGTCAGATTGACGGCGTTGCTCATGCCGACAATCATGAAATAGGCCAGCGCAATGTAGCTGAGGGCCGATAACGGCTCGGCGAATGTCTTGAAGAACGGCAGGAAGAATGTGGTCTCCGCCGGGCTCGTCGCGGTGAAATAAAGTGCTGCTGCGGTGGCGAGTCCGGCGACGGACTGCCACAAGTACTTCCAGCGGGCGGCGAGACCCTTCGGGTTGCGCCGGAAGAGCTTCAGATAGTCGTCGTAGAAGCCGATGAGCCCGAACGCGAAGGTCACGCCCAGCACCATCCACACCAGGCGGTTGGTGAGCTCCGCCCAGAGAAGAGTACTGATCAGCGTCGTGACCAGGATCAACGTTCCACCCATCGTAGGCGTGCCCGCCTTCACGAGATGGGTCTGCGGGCCATCGTCACGCACGACCTGACCAACCTGGTGGTACGACAAACGCTCAATCAGCCACGGACCCACGAGCAACGAAAGAGCAAGCGCCGACACGGTCGCCAGAATCGCTCGCAGCGTCAGGTACGAAAAGACATTGAAGCCGGAATGCCAGGCAACCAGGTGTTGTGAAAGCCAGTAAAGCACCTACTGCCTCCCCGTCTGGCCGGTCGGCGGTGACAGCAGCGCTTCGACCACGCGTTCCAGCCTGTTGACGCGTGAGCCCTTGATCAACATGCGCACGCCGGGAGGCGCTGCATGCAATGCCTCGGCAAGAGCATTCGCTTCCGCAAACCACTGACCTCCGCGGCCGAAACTTTCAACTGCGAGCGCAGCGAGCGCACCTGTGGCGAACAACCGCTCGATTCCGTGTTCACGTGCGAAGACGCCGATTTCGGTGTGCGAGCTGTCGGCGAAGTCCCCGAGCTCTGCCATGTCGCCGAGCACGAGCCACTTGCGGCCATCGAGACCCGCAAGGACTTCGATACCCGCGCGCACGGAGCTGGGGTTGGCGTTGTAGGAGTCGTCGATCAGCCAAGCGCCATTGGCAGTCATCTTGAATTGCAGCCGGCCTGCCACTGTGCGCACGGCGCCGAGCCCAGCTGCAACATGTTCGAGCTTCGCACCTGCGGCAGTCGCTGCGGCAGCGGCGGCAAGCGCATTCATGACGTTGTGCTTGCCGCCCATGCGCAGCTCTATGGCTACGCGACCCAGCGGGCTCACAAGGTTGAATCGCGTCAGGAAGCCGTCCGCTCCCACGCTCGTTGCCACGTCGGTTGCCGTGAAGTCGGCGGCCTTCTGCACGCCAAATGTCACAACGCGAGCGGGAGTCAGGCTCCGCCAGAGGTCGGCGAATTCGTCATCGGCGTTGATGACGGCCGTAGCAGCTGGCTCGAGGCCTGCGACCATTTCGCCTTCGGCACGGGCTACACCTTCGATGCTGCCGAAGCCTTCGAGGTGTTCAGCGCCGGCATTCGTGATGAGTCCAACCGTGGGACGCGCGATTCCGACGAGCGCCGCGACGTCGCCGGCGCGATTCGCGCCCATTTCGATGACTGCGTAACGATGCGTCGGCGCAAGCCGCAAGACAGTCAGTGGCACACCGATGTGATTGTTGAGATTGCCACGGGTGGCCATGCATTCCCCGGCCGCACCCAGAATCGCCGCACACATCTCCTTTGCCGTCGTCTTGCCGTTGCTGCCGGCAACTCCGATGATGGGGATGGAGAATTGAGCACGCCACGCCTGAGCCGCTTTTTCCAGCGCAGCCTGCGTATCGGGCACAACGATCTGCGCAATGGCGGTAGGTTGCGGTGAATCCACCAAGGCGCCTGCCGCACCGGCAGTCAATGCCCCGCCAACGAATTCGTTGCCGTTGTAGCGGGGTCCGCGTAGTGCAATGAATAGATCGCCTTGCGCGAGCGTCCGCGTGTCGCTCGAGACACCCTTGTAGTCCCGGTCGGCACCTTGAAGCGTGCCACCACAGGCTTGTGCGAAGTCACCGAGAGTGCGCTTCACGGTCTCTCTCCCTGCAACTGCAGCGCTACAACCGACTGATCCCGGAATGGCCGCCGTACTGTGCCGTAAATCTGGTAATCCTCGTGTCCCTTGCCGGCGATCAGCACCACGTCGCCGGGACCCGAGCGGCGTAGTGCGGTTTGAATGGCGCGCGTCCTGTCGTGTTCGACCATTGTCTTGATACTTTTGACTGCGCTGGGACCGGGCATACCTGCAAGAATGTCTGCAACGATCCGTGCAGGGTCCTCGGTGCGAGGGTTGTCGTCTGTAACGATGACGTCGTCAGCAAGTTCCGCAGCAACACCGCCCATCAGCGGACGTTTTCCCGCGTCGCGATCACCGCCGCACCCGAACACAACCCGAAGTTGTCCACGGCAGTGGAGCCGTGCAGCGTGCAGCGCCTTCGCGAGCGCGTCCGGCGTGTGCGCATAATCAACAATCGCCAAAGGCGCTGGCGCTTGCCCGCCGAACAACTCCATCCGTCCGCTGGGCGCGCGACATTTCTCGACGGCAGTGACTGCCTGAGCAAGTGGAATATTCCAGGCCAGCAGCACCGCCAGGACCGTTAGCACGTTGTCCACGTTGAACTCGCCGATCAACGGCACGGTGAGTCCTACGTTGCCCCAGCTCGACTCGATGTCGATCGCAAGACCCGCAGGCTCGGGTGTCGCACGAACCGCGCGCACCTGCTCAGCATGTTTCAGGGAAGCGACAGGCGCGGGGGCGCGTGAGGTGATGACCAGGCGGGATGAGGAAAGTTGCGTTGCGAGCTCTGCGCCGAAGGCGTCATCGACGTTGATGACTCGGTGGGTGAGAGAGGGCCACTGGAACAGGCGCGCCTTCGCGGCACCGTAGGCTTCCATCGTGCCGTGATAGTCGAGGTGGTCGCGGGTGAGATTCGTGAACGCGGCGGTGTTGAAGCGAACGGCGCCCACCCGATCCTGATCAATTGCGTGCGAAGACACTTCCATGCAGACGCATTCCGCACCGAGATCCCGGAGGGTCGCAATCTGTCGGTGTACGCTGACTGCGTCCGGGGTCGTATGTTCGGTGGCTTTGATCGACGGCGGCACCCCGAAACCCAGGGTCCCCATGTACGCAGCAGGACGGTCGCAATACTGCAAAGCCTGTGCAAGCAACCAGGCGCAGGTGGTCTTGCCGTTAGTCCCCGTGATCCCAACGACGGTAACGGCCACCGACGGCGCGCCGAAGAAACGATCCGCGATGGTTCCGACGTGTTGACTCAGCTCTGGAACAGCGGCGACAAAGATGTCGGAACCCAGGTCAGGCTTTCCCTGCCCAGCCGTGTCTTCGTACAGCACTGCGCTAGCGCCACGCGCGACGGCTTGTTGCGCAAACGTCAGTCCGTGGCTGGTACGGCCTCGGCAGGCCAGAAACAGTGAGCCCGGCGAGGCGGCGCGGCTGTCCAAGGTTATGTCGCGCACGACGATGTCACCCGGCACGGGCTCTGTCGCGAGCCCTGCCGTGAGATCGGCTAATTTACGGCTCTGCAGGGTCATTTCAGCGCCGCCGTACGTACGCCCGACCTCGTGGGCACTGGCACCACATCATCCGGCGCACTGATCGACCGATCTGGCGCAACCGCGAGCAATCGCAATGCCCCACCCACCACGGCCGAAAACACCGGCGCCGCAACCTCGCCGCCCTGGTGCTGTCCTGCAGTGGGCTCGTCGATGACCACAACCGCTGCGAGACGTGGCTCGGTTGCCGGCGCCACTCCGCCAAACACTGCCATGAACTTATTGGTTGAGTAACCACCGGCAGAAGCCTTCCACGCCGTGCCCGTCTTGCCCGAGACGCGATACCCCGGAATCGCGGCGCGCTTACCGGTGGCGCCCTCCGCAATCACCACTGACTCGAGCATTCCAACCAGCTCACGAGCGACGTGGTCGTCCAGCACGCGCTGACCTGCCGGAGGCGTGTCAACGCGCAAGAACGAAACGGGGCGCGCCAACCCAAACGTCCCGACGGTGGTGTATGCGTGTGCGAGTTGCAGAGGAGTGACCGAGATACCGTACCCGCGAGCCATCGAGGCGATCCCAATGGGTCGCCATTGCGAATAATTCGACAACAGGCCGGCGGATTCGCCGGGATAGCCGCTCGTCGTCACCTGTCCGAAGCCGAAGCGCGTCAGGGTGTTCCAGATCAATTGCGGCTCTAGACTCAACGCCAGCCGCGCCATGCCGACGTTGGAACTCCTCGCGAGCACGGTAGCGATGTTGATGGGCCCCAACACGTGCTCGTCTTCAGCGAGAAGGGTCGCCCCCACCTTATAGAAGCCTGGCGACGTATCGATGATACTGCGATCGTCGTACTTGCCCGATGCGATAGCGGCAGCTACCACGAACGGCTTCATCGACGAGCCCGGCTCGAAGATGTCGGTCGCCGCGCGATTACGATACGTCGCCGGGAGAATCTGCTCGCGGTCGTTCGGGTTGTAGGAGGGCTGGTTCACCATCGCGAGAACTTCGCCGGTCGTCACATCCATCACGACGATGGAGCCGGCGCGCGCGCGCTGCTCCCGAATCGCGGCCTTCAGTTCCCTGTAGGCGAGGTACTGAATGCGCAAATCGATGGATAACACGAGGTCGCGACCAGGACGAACCGGCCGAATGCTTTCGACATCCTGAACGATTCGGCCGTAGCGGTCCTGGATCACGCGCTTCGCGCCGTCCTCTCCCGCCAACCAGTGATCGAACGCAAGCTCAAGACCTTCCTGACCTGCGTCATCGACGTTCGTGAATCCCAGGATGTGCCCAGCGACTTCACCCGACGGATAGTAGCGGCGGTATTCGCGAGAGAGATACACACCGGGAATACCGAGTGCCTTGATCTGCTCGGCCTCGCTCGGCTGGCGGCCACGCGCGAGGTATAGGAATTGACGGTCCAGATTGCTGGTGATTCGTCGCGTGAGCTCCTGGCGGTCTTGCTTCAACGCACTGGCGAGGCGAGGGATCTGGTCGGTCGCGAGAGCCAGCTCCTTCGGGTTGACCCAGATGGAGTCAACAGGAGTGCTGGCGGCGAGCGGCTCGCCATAGCGATCGGTGATGGTTCCACGGTGAGCGGCAATCGTCGCTACGCGGGAGACGCGCGCGTCTCCCTCCTTCGCGAGAAAGGAGTGATCGACGAGCTGCAGACTCACGGCGCGCCAGATCAGCCCGCCGGCACCGCAGGCAAGCAGGCCCATCAAAAGATATGCGCGCCACCGGAATGAGGCGGGAGTAGAGGTGGCGCGTGCCTTGGATTTCAGAGGGCGAGATTTCATGGGGCGATGATCTCGATCTCTTTGGGCGGCGGCATTCCCATGTGGAGCTTCGCGCTCGCGACGCGTTCGACGAAGGCATGAGTGGACCAGGCGCTCTGCTCGAGCTGTAACTGCCCCCACTCGATCTGGAGGTTGTCACGGCGCGTTTCGAGCCGCTCGAGCTGGACAAACATCTCGCGGGAGCGATGCTTGAAGTAAACCGCGGCCGCCGCTGACCCGAGCGCGGCGACCCACAGAATGGGCAGCGTAACAATCATAATTCGCTGGCTGGAGGTCATTTGATCTTCTCAGCGACTCGCAACAGCGCGCTGCGCGCTCGCGGATTGGTAGCGACTTCCCTGGCGACGGCGCGACTCTTTCGGCCGACCAGCTTGAGCCGCGGCTCTGCGCCAGTCGGCAACACGGGAAGATCAACCAGCGCGGGATCTATCTCGGTCTGACGCTTCATGAAGCGCTTGACGATCCGATCCTCGAGCGAATGGAAACTGATGACAGCCAGGCGTCCGCCGGGCGTCAGGAATTCGAGTGCCGCCGCCAATCCCTTCTCGAGCTGGCCGAGCTCATCGTTGATGAACATTCGCAGAGCCTGAAAGGTACGCGTGGCCGGATGTTTGCCCGGTTCGCGCGTGCGCACGGCCTTCGCAACGATCGCCGCGAGCTGGCTCGTGCGAGCGATCGGCTGCTCTCGCCTTCCTTCGACGATTGCTTGTGCCACGCGCCGTGCGAATCGTTCTTCACCAAGTGTTGCAATCACTTCGCGAATCTCGTCGACGCTCGCCCTAGCGAGCCAGGCTGAGACCGGCTCGCCACGTGTCGGGTCCATGCGCATGTCGAGCGGACCATCGGCGCGGAAGCTGAAGCCCCGCTCCGGGTTGTCGAGCTGCGGGGATGAAACACCGAGATCGAAGAGCACGCCGCGACAGGGCTCGCCGTGCGCGTGAACCGGCACGAGCGTGGTGAGATCGGCAAACGACGCGTGGACGAGCGTAAGCCGCACTTCGTTGGCAAAACGCTGGTGGCCGGCCTCGATGGCCTGCGGGTCCCGGTCGATCGCGAGCACGCGGCCTTCCCTACCCAGGGCCTGGAGGATTTGTGCCGTATGACCGCCGCGCCCAAACGTCGCATCGACATAGTAACCGCCCGCTTCGAGGGCCAAGGCCGCGAGCGCCTCATCGACAAGCACTGGCGTGTGCTCATTCACGATTGAAGCGGCGTCCGCACCGCCCGACCTGACGTTCCCGTCTTATTACCTGACGCCCGCCCGCCTGGGCGAACTACCCCTAAAATCGTCACCTGACCGCCCATTCACTTCGCCTACAGCTTCAGCGAATCGAGCTCGGAGGGCAGATCGCCCGCCGCTTCCTCACTCTTGAGCCACTGGTCGCGCCGCTCGCTCCAGCGAGCCTCGTCCCATAGCTCGAACCGATTGCCCTGGCCTATCAGCATTCCGTGCCGCTCGAGCCGGGCGAATTCGCGCAGCTCTGGCGGCAGCAGTACTCTTCCGTGCCCGTCGAGCTCCAGATCCGTCGCATAGCCCACCATCAGTCGCTGGAGGCGGCGTGCCTGAGGATTCAAGCTTGGCAGGCTCATCAACTTGCGCTCGGTCTGCTCCCACTCGGGCAGCGGATAGATGAGGAGGCACTGATCACGATCCACCGTCACAACCAAATGCCCTTGGCCGAGCTCGGCGATCTGCTCCCGATAGCGGGTAGGCAGGACCATCCGGCCCTTGTCGTCCAAGGTGACCTTTGTTGCGCCGCGAAGCATGACCTTAGAAGAGGGACTCGCCCATTCCCTCCCACTATTCCCCACCGGCCGCCACTATGAAATCGCAGGCGCGCCGTGTCAATTGAAATAGTGAGAAATTCGTCGCAGTCACAAAGACTTATAGGTGCATTGCAAAGCTTGCAAACAGCGCGACTCCGCATTCGTCTTAGCAATCAGGCGCTTGCCCGGTAATTTTTATACAGTGGTTGAGCCATGAGGCGGCTGGCCAATGCTGTCGCCAGAGCCCATCAGGCGGTTATGTGAAATCCTGTACGGATTATGTAAAGCCAGAACAGCTCTACGGCCCCATTCGGCCCCCCACCGCCCCCCCTTTTTCACGGCGCGTCCTCGCGCCGGCAGCTCTTCGGGGGTCCCTTCTGGGACCCCCTTGAACCCTGCGCGTCAGCGCATGAGGAGAGTCGGCCTGTAAGCCGGGTTCTGTCGAGGGCAATCATTCCTCTGGGATCCACGTCGCCGTGAACCTCAAGCGGCCTACCCGGAAGCGCACGCGGATCGGCGCCGCACTCTCTCGCCTGCGGTTAAGCCGGCGCTGAGTGCTGCTTCCCTATTTGGCCTTGCTCCAGGTGGGGTTTGCCATGCCGTCCTTGTTACCAAGTCCGCGGTGCGCTCTTACCGCACCGTTTCACCCTTACCGGCCCTCAGCGGCTTTCACCGTCAAGGGCTTAGGCGGTCTGTTCTCTGTTGCACTTTCCGTGGGCTCGCGCCCCCCAGGCGTTACCTGGCACCCGATCCGCCGGAGCCCGGACTTTCCTCCACCCAAGCTGCCCTTGACGGCTTTCGCCTCAAGAGCAGCCCGAACAGCGATTGCCCGGCCGGCTCCCCGGACGTGAAGATAGTGCCGAGCAGCAGGAAGTCAATTTTTATTATGTTCATGCGCTGCGCGCAACTTTCCTGCGGGTCGAAGCGACCCGCACAATCTAGCCGGCGCTACGCGCCGGGAAGATCCTTCTTTTGAGGCTTCTGGTGGCGTTAAGGTTCCCGGGTCTTCAACAGCTCATACGCTTCGCTTCGGGACGCACCGGTCAATTGCGCCGCAATCGACGCTGCCCGCCCTGGCGGCAACTCTTTCGCCAATAACTCCACAGCGCGTTTCAACAGCTGTGAATCAACAGCACCGGCAACTTCCTCCGCGCCGCTGACTACCAGCGTAATCTCACCACGTTGGAAATTAGCGTCGTTGGCCGCCTGCTGTGCCAACTCACTCAACTTCCCGCGATATATCGTCTCGTGCGTCTTAGTCAACTCGCGCGCAACAACAGCCCGCCTCTCACCACCAAACTCACTGACGAGATCGGCCAGCGTTTCCGCAATCCGATGCGGCGCTTCGAAGAACACCAGCGTCCTCGTTTCGCGAGCCAGCCGCGCCAACTCCGTACGCCGCTCACGCGAGCGGCTCGGCAGAAACCCCTCGAAACAAAATCGGCTCGTCGGCAACCCCGCTACCGCAAGCGCAGCAGTAATCGCCGACGGCCCCGGAATTACTCGCACCTCAAATCCCGCACCTGCCGCGGCGCTGACCAGCTCAAAGCCCGGGTCGGATAACAGTGGAGTCCCGGCATCGCTCACCAGCGCGATGACCTCGCCCGCACCGAGACGCTCCAGAAGATCCGGTACACGCTGTCCCTCGTTGTAGGCGTGAAGCGACACCATGGGCTTCGAGATGCCCATTGCCTGTAGCATCCCTAGCGTATGACGTGTGTCCTCGGCAGCAATGAGATCGGCTTCTTCGAGCGCCTGCCGCGCCCGCGTACTCAGATCGCTCAAGTTACCGATCGGAGTCGCCACGACTTGCAACCGGCCAGGCGCTTTGGACACTCGGGTTCTCCTTAAAAATTGCCACTATAATCCCCGGTCCTGCCCGCCCGACCAAAGGCCCGTCAACAAATGCACCTAGCGCGATGGATCGTTCGCCTCGTTGTGCTCGCCGCAGCCGCAATCACCCTGACGGGCTGTCCGAGCCTCAGTCCCCGCGCTGAAGCGCCTCCGTCTCTCGACAACGCTGATGCGCTCGCGCGTCAGGGCGACCAGATGGGCGCTGCACGCATGTACGAGACGTTGGCCGGGCAGAACAGCGGCACCGATCGCAACGAGTACCTGTTCCGTGCGGCACGCGCATACCTGGCCGGACACCGTCCAGAAGAAGCTGCCCGCGTTCTCGCGGTAGTCGAGCAGCCCTTGACAACGCAACAGTCCGTCGAAAAGCCCCTGTTGGAAGTCGAGCTCGCTCTCGCACGAGGACAGGGCCAACAGGCGTGGCAACGAATCGGCACGTTGACCGAGCCGCGAACGGCACCTGAAGCTCTGCACTACTGGCGGCTAAAGCAGCAGGCAGCATTCGCTGCAGGCAGACCCAACGACGCCGTCGTGGCCCAAACCTCCTTGGAGCGTTGGCTGCCAAGCGTGCAAGAGCTACGACAGAGTCGTATCAATCTCCTCGCCTCACTACGTGACGCAAGCGAACGTAACATCCGCATCGACCCACGCTCAGCAGGCGACCCCACAATCCGCGGCTGGCTGGAGTTAGGACCCATTGCAGCAGCAGCCGCTCGCAGCCCAAACGCATCGATTGCCGATGTTGACGCCTGGCGTTCGCGCTACCCAAATCACCCAGCCAGTGACATCGTCCGCAGCGAGCTGCTGAACCAGCAGGTCCAACAGCCGACAATCATTGGCGGCGGAGCGAATGCCGGAGCGCACATCGCACTGTTGCTGCCGATTACCGGCCGGCAGTCGGCGGCGGCGACCACCGTGCGTGATGGCTTCATGACCGCGTACTACCAGACGCCGGAAGGCCAGCGAAAGCCAATTACCGTCTACGACACTGGGGATACCGGCATAGCCGAAGCAGTTAGCCGCGCCACGCAGGAAGGTGCCGACATCATCGTTGGCCCTCTCACTCGCGACGAGGTCGTTGCAGCAGCGGGTCTCGTCACCCGCCGCCCGCCGATACTCGCACTCAACTTCCTCCCACCGAGCCAGCCGGCGCCCAACGGCTTCTATCAATTCGCCCTGTCCCCGGAAGACGAGGCACGGTTGGCCGCTCGCCGCATTCTCGCTGATGGACATCGAAACGGAATCGCCATCGTGCCCTCAGGAGATTGGGGCACGCGCGTGCTCGCAGCATTCAAACAGGAGCTCGAGGCGGGGGGCGGCGGGTTGTTCGCTTCGACAGCGTTGGATAGCTCGATGACCGACTACTCGGATTCCATCACTACGGTGCTGCGTATCAGCGACAGCAGCGCACGTCACCGCAGGCTCGAGTCCATCCTGGGCACCAAGCTGCAATTCGAGCCACGCCGGCGCGGCGACCTCGAGTTCATTTTCGCCCCCGCGCAGGCGAACGTCGAACGACTGCTGCGTCCACAGCTGCGTTTCCACTTCGCAGGGAACGTACCGACCTACGCAACTTCCGACGCGTTCGAACCTGATCCGCACAACAACCAGGATCTGGAGGGCCTGATGTTTCCGGACATGCCCTGGATGTTAGGCAGTGAGCTCGCGGACGCGGTCCGCAACGCTCTGCAGACCGCCTATCCAAATGGTGGCGGCCCACGCCGCAGCCGCTTGTTCGCCTTCGGTTTCGATGCGTATCGCGTCGCCGCCGCCCTGCAGGGCGGCGCGACGAATATTCAGGTCGAAGGACTGACCGGCCGGTTGACACTGGATCCCGACCATCGCATACATCGCGAGCTGGGATGGGCGCAGATACACAACGGCGAGATCAGGATGCTCCCGACAGCAGGAGCGGTGACATGGAACGTCAACGAATCGGGCAAAACGCAGAGGATGCAGCGGTAGGTTTTCTCGAGTCTCAGGGCCTGACTGTCCTGCTCAGGAATTTTCGGCGCCGGCTGGGCGAGTTGGATATCGTCGCCCGCGATGGAGATGTTCTAGCCATCGTGGAGGTGCGTACCCGGTCGAGCGAGAAGTTTGGAGGCGCCGCAGCGAGCGTCGACCTTCGTAAGCAGGCCAAAATTCGCCGTACGGCGGCGCTGTTACTTCAGCAGCGTCGAGACTTTGCGGCCATGCGGATTCGGTTTGATGTCGTCGTCGTGAAGAAGACCGGACCCACGTGGATCCGAAACGCCTTTACTTGACCACCTTCAGCTGCGGCCGCGGACGGTTGCCGCCACCATTGTTACCCCCGCCTTCCTCGGCGGACGTCGGCCGGTTCGGCGGCTCGGGTCCCAGGTCCGACTCCGAGAAGACCATGCCCTCACCGGTCTCGCGAGCATAGATTCCCATCACCGCGGCGACCGGAAAGCGGACGTGGTGCACGACGCCCGCGAAGCGCGCGTCGAATTCAATTTCGTCGTTGCCCAACTTCAGCCGCTGCGTCGCGCTCGGACTGAGGTTGAGTACGATCTTGCCCTCCTTGACATAAGCCTTGGGCACTTGCGCCCCTGCGCGCTCCGCATCGACGATCACGTGCGGCGTATGTCCGCTATCAGACATCCACTGGTGCATGGCCCGCAGCAGGTAGGGGCGCTTTGGAGGAGGCGGCGGCGGTGCTGGAGACATGGCGCTACATCAGATAAGGCGCATTTCCTGCTCGGTGTCCGACAGGCTTTCACGGAACGCCGGGCGCGAAAAGATCAGGCTGGCGTATTTTATGATCGGCTGCGCCTGCGGGGGCAGATCTATCTCGTAATACGGCAGGCGCCACAGCACCGGCGCAATCGTCGCATCCACCAGCGAGAACTCGTCCGCCAGGAAGTACGGCTTGACCTTGAACAGCTCCGTACTCTGCAGCACCGTGTCGCGCAGGATCTTCTTCAGTTTGACGGTGTTCTTCTTATCGGGGTCCTGCTCGATCTGCTGCACCAGTGCATACCAGTCGCGCTCGATCCGGTACAGCGCCAGCCGGAATTGCGCCCGGGTGACCGGGTCCACCGGCATGAGCGGCGGATGTGGGAAGCGCTCGTCCAGGTACTCGATGATCACGCGCGAGTCATAGAGCACCAGGTCCCGATCGACCAGCGTGGGAACGCTGTGGTACGGATTCAGGTCGAGCAGATCCTCCGGCAGCTTGCCGGGCTCAACGCTCACGATATCGATGCTGATGCCCTTCTCAGCCAGCACGATCCGCGTCCTATGACTCCAAGGGTCATTAGGAGCGGAAAAGAGCGTCATGATGGATCGTCTGCTCGACAAATTTCCGCTCCAGCCGCGTCCAAGCCGATCAGTGCACGTCCTTCCAATATTCTTTCTTCAGCAGCCAGGCCAGCCAAGTGAACACCAGCAGGAACAGCACCACCCAGATACCCAGGGCATGACGCTGAATCTGCGCCGGCTCGCCCACATAGCTCAGGAAAGCCACGGTATCACGCACGAAGGCATCGTACTCCTCGGCGTTCATGCGGCCCGGTGCAACCTGCTCAAAATGATCGAAAACCTGCTCAGTCGTGGTTTTCCCATCCTCGCCGCGCTTCTCGACGCTCTTGTAGACAGGCTTCTTCAGGCCTTCGAGCTCCGAAAGCACGTGCGGCATCGCGATGCCCGGCAGCTGCAGGTTGTTCGCGCCCGTCGGCCGGGTCGGATCCAGGTAATAAGTCTTGAAGACCCGGTATATGTAATCGGTCCCGCGCGCACGCGCCATCAGCGACAGATCCGGGGGTGTCTTCCCGAACCACGCTTCCGCATCCCCCGGCGGCATGGTGGTCAGGATGTAGTTCGCAGGCTTGTCGCCGGGCGGAACGAGGTACTTGTTCAACAGATCATCGGGAATCCCGAGATCCTGGCCCAAACGCGAGTACCGCATGTACTTGAGCGAATGGCATCCCAGACAGTAGTTGGCGAAGTTGCGCGCGCCGCGCTGCAATGCGCCCTTGTTTGCAACGTCGAAGTCCGCGTGCCAGGCCTTCCAGTCCGTCTGAGTTGCACCCTCAGCGCCCTCGCCCGCCTCCGCGGCAAATAGACCACTACCGGCACCACCGGATGTCAGCAGCAGCGCACCGCACATCAACGCTTGAAGCGTGCGCACCTTAATGCGCATGGTAGGTCACCCTCTCAGGCACAGGTTTCGGCTGGCCCATTCGCGAATAGATCGGCATCAATACGAAGAAAGCGAAGTACAGCACCGTGAAGATTCTGGCGAGCATCACGTACGAGCCTTCCGCAGGCTGCAGCCCCAGATATCCGAGCGAGACAAACGAGACGGCGAAGATGGCCAGCGCCAGTTTCGAGATGAACGGCTTATAGCGAATCGACTTCACAGGCGACCGGTCCAGCCAGGGCATCAGAAAAAACACAAACACGGCCAAACCCATGAGCAGGGCTCCCATTCGCTGGTCCGGCACCGCACGCAAAATCGCGTAGTACGGCGTGAAGTACCAGACCGGGGCAATGTGCTCCGGGGTGGACATGGGGTTGGCCGGCTCGAAATTCGGACCCTCGAGGAACAGGCCCCCGAATGTCGGGACGAAGAACACGACGATTGTGAACAGGACGAAGAAGACGCCAACACCGACCACATCCTTCACGGTGTAGTACGGGTGGAACGGGATTCCATCGAGAGGAAAACCGTCGGGAGTGATGTTCTTCTTGATCTCGATACCGTCGGGATTGTTCGAGCCGGTCTGGCGCAGGGCGACCAGATGCAACATCACGAGCAGTAGCAACGCCAGCGGAACTGCCACCACGTGGAGCGAGAAGAACCGATTCAGGGTCGCATCCGCAATGCCGTAGTCACCGCGAATCCATTCGACGAGCGGCGGACCGATCGCCGGGATGGTGCTGAACAGGTTCACGATCACCTGCGCGCCCCAGAACGACATGTTGCCCCAGGGCAAAACGTAGCCCATGAACGCTTCCGCCATGAGCGCGAGATACACGAGCATGCCGAGAATCCACAGAAGCTCGCGCGGCGCCCGGTACGAGCCGTACAGGAAGGCTCGGAACATGTGCAGGTACACGACGATGAAGAACGCCGATGCACCAGTCGAATGCAGATAGCGGATCAGCCAACCGAAATTGACCTCCCGCATGATGAACTCGACCGAGTCGAAGGACGTGGCTTCGCCCGGCTTATAGAACATCGTGAGAAAGATGCCGGTGACCAGCTGCAGCACCAGCACCACCAGCGCCAGCGAGCCGAAGAAGTACCAGATATTGAAGTTCTTTGGCGCGTAGTAGCCGGTCAGCTGGCTACGGATGAATTCGTCGACAGGCAACCGCTTGTTGAGCCACCCCAGGAACCCCTTCCTCTCGGGCGTAGAGCTGCCTTGAGGCCTGTGCACTGCAGCCATTACGCGGCTCCTTTCTGGGTCTCATCGACACCCACGACCAGTTTGAGTGGCGACGGATATTCATAGGGCGGAACCCGCAGGTTCACGGAAGCCGGCGAGCCGTTGAACACCCTTCCTGCCAGATCGAACCGCGAGCCGTGGCAAGGACAGAAAAAGCCACCTGGCCAGTAGGCACCCATGTCGGGGGTGGCGGGCTCGAAGCGCTGCTTCGGCAGGCATCCCAGGTGCGTGCACGTGCCGATCAGGACGAGTACGTCCGGCAGCCTCGCGCGGAAAAGATTTTTGGCATAGGGTGGCTGATCGGAGCTCTCGGAATCCTTATCCTTCAGCAGCTCGTCGTGTCCCTTCAGGTGCTCGACCATTTCCGGGGTACGCCGGACGACATAGATAGGCTGCCGGCGCCAGGTCATGATAGCCATCTGCCCCGGCTCGATCTTTGACACGTCGAGCTCCGCCGGCGCGCCGAGCGCCTTGGCGCGCTCCGAGGGCGACCATGAAGCAATGAACGGCACCGCGGCGAATACGGCACCGACCGCCCCTGTGGCAACCGTAGCCGTCGTTAGAAACTTACGTCGACTCAGATCGACTGCGTCGTCACCGACGACAACGTTTTCCGCCATCAACCGTTCTCCCGCTTACTGCCCAACCATCCGCGTCGCTCGCCGCGCGCCGCTAGCCGCGCGCGATGATAATGCACGCACGCGTGCAGTTTCCGGCTTGCGGGGGGCGGCGCATTATACACAAACGAACACGACCTTCTGTGCGAGCGGTGCATATGCGCCATAAGATCAACGAGAGAGGACCAATGGATGCGGGGACTCATTTTCCTTGCTGGATCGGTGGTCGGGGGCCTTGCCCTCGCCTTCATCCTGGTGGTGGTGCGGCCGGACCTGATTCGGCACGGCACTGCGCCAGCGCCCGTGACCGTCCTGGCAGGACCGCGGCCAACCGAGCCGGCTCCGGTCCGGGTGACCTACTCCGCCGCCGTTCAACGGGCAGCGCCTTCCGTAGTAAATGTCTACACGGCCCGTCTGGTAACCGAACGCGTAGCGCCCTCGTCGCTCGGTGAATTGTTCGGCGGCTTCCTGCCGCGATACCGGCAACGGATTGAGCGCACCCTCGGCTCGGGGGTCATCGTGGACGACGTTGGGCACATCGTGACCAACCATCACGTGATCGCGAACGCCGACTCCGTCCAGGTGGCGCTCGCTGACGGCCGCGTCGCGGACGCTCACGTTGTCGGACGCGATCCAGATACAGATCTCGCGGTGCTCAAAATTGACCTGACGCCGCTGCCCGTCGCGGTGCTCGGTCGTTCCGATCAACTCAAGGTTGGCGATGTCGTATTGGCGATCGGCAACCCTGTTGGCCTGTCGCAGACCGTGACACACGGCATCGTGAGCGCAACCAGCCGTCAACAGTTGGGCATCGCAGCCCTCGAGGACTTCATCCAGACCGATGCGCCGATCAATTTCGGCAACTCGGGCGGAGCGTTGGTGGACTCGAGCGGCGCACTCGTCGGCATCAACACGGCCATCGTCGCCAAGAACCTGGGGGTCGAGGGCATCGGGTTCGCGATTCCGGTCAACATGGTGCGCGGTGTACTCGGCGACATCATTGCGAATGGGCGCGTCATTCGGGGCTGGATCGGAATCGTGCCCGAGGACATCTCGAACGAGCAGGCCGCCCAGTACGGTCTCGCCCAAGGCGGCGTACTGATTGCCAACCTGTATGTGGGCAGCCCGGCGCAACAGGCGGGATTGCAACCGGGCGACCTCGTTCTGGCCATCGACAGCGCGCCCGTGCGCAGCGCCCAGGATACCCTGGGCCGGATTGCAACTCACAAGCCGGGCTCGAGAATTGCGATCCACGGAATGCGCGGACGGCGTGAATTCGACGTCCACGCGCAAGTGAGCGAACGTGCCCGAAACAATTGAGCATCACCATGACCATCATCTCCATGCGCCGCTTCCAGTCCAACGCCGAGTTTGATGCCGCTCTCGTCGAGCGGCTCGAACGTGCGATCAGCGGCCCGGCCGCGGCGGGCACAGCCGTCATGTTGTCCGGTGGACGAACGCCGCTACCGGCCTACCGCGAAGTCGCGGTCAGGAAGCCATCGCCCGCCAAGGGCCTGCACCTGTTGTTCTCCGACGATCGCTACGTACCGGTGACCTCGGAATCGAGCAACTATTTCCAATCGCGCCAGTTGGTGGATGCGCTCGGGCTGCCCGACTCCCAGGTCTTGCGCGTCAGGACCGAGCTGCCCCTCGAGGAGGCTGCCGACGACTACGACCGGCAGCTCTTCCGGATGTTGGATCTGGGGGTCGGGATCACATTGGGACTGCTGGGCCTGGGCGCGGATGGTCACACAGCATCGCTGTTCAATGCCGCGCATCTCGAGCAGGCCCGTGGCAAGCTGGCTATCGCAGTTCAGCGGCCAGACGGCTTGCAGGGAGTCAGCGTGACACCCGACCTTCTATCGAAGGTTGCCGAGCCGCTGTTCCTGGTGGCAGGGGCGGACAAACATGCGATCGTCGACGAGTTCCTGAAGAGCGATTCGCATCTCATAGCCCGCCAAGCTATCGCCGGTTGCCCAAAGGCGGAAATTTGGATCGCGGGCTGACCGCGGGTACCGGCCGACTTGCGCGCAGCGGTATCGCCCCGGCGCGCAGCGCCGCTGCATTGTGCGGGTCGCATCGACCCGCAGGAAAGTTGGGCGCAGCCCATGACAAGGATCGCGGGCTGAAGCTAGCCGCTCAAGGTGCGAATCGACTGAGGTTCACCGGTCCGCAGGACCGCGTCCAGCTGTGCGCATCCACTCCCGGATTGTGCCAACTGCATTCGCCTTCGATGACACCGTCAGCCTGCTTCGGACCCCACGTTCCCGGCGTGTACAGGTACGGCTCCGAATCAACATTCAGCACCGGCTCGACGACCGCCCAGGCCGCTTCCACCTCGTCCTGCCGGGCGAAAAGCGACGTATCACCAATCATGGCGGCGGCAATGAGCCGCTCGTAAGCATCCGCTTCGTCCGGGTCGCGCTGGTCCACGAACAACTCGACGTCACGCCCCTGCATGGCAGGTCCAGGGCGTTTCGCGTGGGCACCCAGGGCGATCGCGGTTTCCGGGCCGAGGCGGAATCGCAGGTAGTTGGGATGCTCCGGTCCCAGGTCACCAAACACGCGCGCCGGCGGGTGGCGCATTTCAACGACCACTTCGGTCGCCGTCACCGGCAAGCATTTGCCGGCGCGGACGTAAAACGGCACACCACTCCACCGCCAGGAATCAATTCGCAGACGCAACGCTGCGAACGTCTCAACGCGCGAATTTGGCGAAACACCCTGTTCGTTGCGGTAGCCGATGAATTGCCCCCGCACCACATCCCTCGGTGACAGCGGCCGGGTCGCTTTCAACACCTTGACCTTCTCGTCGCGCAGGGCCTCCCCGCTCGCGTTGACAGGCGGCTCCATCGCAAGCAGCGTAACGACCTCCAGCAGGTGGTTCTGCACGACGTCGCGAATCGCACCCACCTCCTCGTAGAACTTGCCGCGGCCGGCCACTCCAAACTTCTCCGCCATCGTGATCTGCACGCTCGCGACGAAGTTGCGGTTCCACACCGGCTCGAGAAACGAATTCGCGAACCGGAAGAACAGAATATTCTGCACCGGCTCCTTGCCGAGATAGTGATCGATGCGGAAGATGTTGGATTCGGGAAATGTCGCGAGCAGCGTCGCGTTCAACTTCCGCGCCGACTCCAGATCGCGCCCAAAGGGCTTCTCGACGACGACACGCGCCCCTTGGACGGGCATCATCTTGCCCAGGCAGGAAACAACCGGGGGAAACACGCTCGGCGGAATCGCCAGGTAGTTGAGCGGCCGCTGCGCATTGCCCAGCGCCTCGCGGAGCGAATTGTACGTTTCCGTCTTAGTGTAATCACCGTCGACGTAACGCAGCAAAGAAGTCAACTTTGACAGGATCGCCTCGTCGACATCCTTGACGGCCGTGTGCACGCTGTCCCGGACGTGCCCGGCAAGCTTGT
>JAQGOF010000190.1 GCA_028293745.1 Gammaproteobacteria bacterium
GCACCGATACGCCCACATTCACGGCGTACGTCGAAGCACGCCGTAACCGCCGCGAAGAGTGGTTCAAGGTGCCGGCGGGCCACGTTGACGTCTGCAATGTCCCGATCGTGACGCGACCGCGAAACGCCACTAGTTCAAAATAGAAGGACCCCCACCTCGAGGAGCCGATGAATACCCCCCAAAGCTCCCTATGTTCCGTCGAGATCGGGATCGACGCCGCAGTCGCCACCGTTGAAGTCACTCCCGACGGACAGCTCTGCACGTTGGAGCTAAAATCTGACGCCACCCGCAAAGCGCCAGGCATCCTGCGCGGAAAAATTCTGGTGTGGATCGTAGGCGACCCGCAGGAACCAGGTTGGCCAGTCCCAGTTCGTGCTGAAGCCCCAACCCGTGATGTATCCGGAGTCGCTCATCCCACTCTTGCGCAGCAGATCCAACGTAGCGCGCGAGTTGCCAAACGGAATCCGGACATTCGCGTGCCAGTCCCGCTGTTGAGTGTGAAAGCGATTATCGGCCACGACAAACACTGAGTAGCTCGCGCCATTGGCCGCAGCGTGACCGGCTCCCAGGGTGAGCGCATCATTCGGATCGAAATTGAGATTGAAGTAAGGCCGGTTGTTGGTACGGCCCAAACCTGCAATCGCGTACCACGCGCCGCCCATCTGCAAAGTCAGGCTCCCGCCGACAAATCCCAGCGAAGCCAATTGCACCGACGGCTGGACCTGCAGATATTTCCCGACACCAATGGAGGTGTCGGCACCCGCCCGGGCCTGGGTTCCGAACACCCGGTCCGTGTAAATTCCAACCCACGCGCTGGTGTCTTCACGGCGCCAGCGCAGATTGAAGTCTGAACCCGAGTATCCGGCATAAACATACCGCCCAAGGGTCAGTTTCCACCTTAGGTCCGCGCCCGTTGAGTCGTTCGCCGGCGGGGCTGCCGCCTTGCCAGGCAGAGTAACGAGAATCAACACACCGGCTACCCATGCTGCGGACAGCCCGCCCGATGCTGCCGGCCCGCAGGACATTGATGTCCCCGTGCGCCTGTGCTCCGCCGCTCTCATGGCCATCCAGGCGACAGGACACGCGCACTGGATCGCCAGCATGCATATCGAGGACGTGATAGTCGTCGGGAAGTTGTGGGGTGTCTAGGGAGGCTTTGCACTCCGCTCAGCGGCGGGGCCGCTGTGGCGGCGGTGCATGCGGGGCTCCACGCATCGCCGGCCCTCCACGAAACGCCGGGGGGGATCCCCGCATCTGCGGCGGCTGCATGCGCCTCATCTGCTGCTGCTCACGCGCGCGTTGGATCATCTCCTGCCTCTGCGCCGGCGAGGCGCTCTGCCAACGCTCACGCAACATCTGCCTTTTCTCCGGCGGCAGTTGCTTGAACCTGCGGAAATTCTGGCGAACCGCCGCCTGCTGATCGGGGGGCAGAGACTGGAACTTCTGCCACCGGTCCCGAAGCGCGCCGCGCTGCTCCGGTGGTAGTGAGTGAAACTGCTGAAACCGCTGCTGAGCCTGCCCCCGTTGTTGCGGCGACATACCGAGCCAGCGATCACTACCCCGGGCCAGCGCCTGCTGCCGCTCAGGCGGCAACGTATTCCAACTCCCACTGAATTTTCCGAGCAGCTTCTGCTGCTCTCCCGAAAGGCTCGACCAAGGCACAGCCTGCCCGCCCTGGCCCGCCTGCGGCGCCGAACCCTGGGCACCCTGTGGCGGCGGCTGCTGCGCAAATGCGGGCGCCGCTGCCGCGAGCAGCACCGCCAACACGAGTGAATACCCCTTAATCATCTTTCTTGTCTCCGGACGCAGGAGGTTGCGCGTCGGTCGCGGTCTGCTTCCCCGATGCGTCCTTCGGATCAGTCGTCTTGACGACTTTGCCGATATCGGTCTGCGCCAGGTAATCGATCCAACTTCCATCGTCCGCAGTTGCTTGTGAATCCGCCCCCGAATCCACGCTACCTAGAAATTCGAGCAGTTCCGCATCCGCTGCCGGATCCGCCTGCTTTGGATCCTCAGCAACAGCGGTCCCGCACAGGAATGCGAACGCCGCCTGCGTTACCAGAAAGCGCAACGTGCCCTCAGGCACCTGTGCTCGGCTCGTTCGAATCCGATTGTTCAACCGCCCATTCGTAAAACGCCCCTCCGTCCGTCTCGTCGGAGACCAGGTCGAGCGCAACACCGTCCGCCAGCAGATCGAGATCCTCGACCGTCCGGTGTACACTTTCAATGATCGCATCGCCCTGGTGAGAATGCGGCCAAAGCACTAATGCTACCAGCACAGCCGCAGCCACGGCGCTTGCGACGGGCATCAATGAAAAACGCCGCCAGAACGAGGGCCGGCGCGAAGCCTCCTCCACAGCCGCATAGCGCGCCTGGTTGAGGTGCGAGCGGACGCGGCCATCGATGCGCAGCACGCTATCTTCGAGCAGCGCACGCGCACGCTGCTCAAACTCGCCTGCCATCTCTTCAGTGTGGGCCCCCGGCCCGGGCGGACTCATGTCCAGAAATCTCCAAGTTGCGCGCGAAGCGACTGCAACGCGCGGAAGTAATGTGTCTTCACGCTGCCTTCAGAGCAACCCATCGCGGTCGCCGTCTCCGCCACATCGAGACCTTCAAGCGTCCGGAGCAGGAAGACCTGCTGCTGCCGCCGGGGAAGTGCCTCGAGAGCTTTCTCGAGAGCACCCATGGCTTCCGCTATTTCGAGCTTGCGCGGTGGCTGCGGATCGAAACTCGGCGCTTGGGCGATTGGATCCTGCTCATCGTCCTCGTCATCGGCGCGAAAAGGCAACCAGGAAATGACGCGACCGCGGACGGTACGGCGCCGCTGCATGTCCCGGATCCGGTTTTCGAGAATCCGGTAGAACAGCGGCTTCCATTCTTCCGCCGGCCGCTCGGAATAGGCCCGCGCAAGCTGCAACATCGCATCCTGCACGGCGTCGAGCGCATCATCCTCGTGACGCAACGCGGCCTGGGCGATCTTGAATGCCTTCAACTCGACGCCGGCCAGAAACTGGTTCAGCGCACGCGATTGGCTATTTGTAGTCGAATCCGACAGTTCCACGTCGCCGTTTGATGCGGACGGCATGCTATAAGGCGGCGCGAGCGTAGCAAACCCAGACATGCCGTGTATAACGCACGTGCGCCTCTACTGGTTGACTCAAGCCCACCGAGCGTAACTGATTGATTCTGAACACCACATGACTGGACCGCAGGTCTTTCGTGTCGCGCTCGACATGCCCTTGCGCCGCGTTTTCGACTATCTGCCGCCAAAGTCCCCCGCGCCGCCCACCAACGCCGCCGCCAGCGGCGCCCCGTCCGCCAGCACCCCCGCGGTCAGCGCCCCCGCGATCGAGCCAGGCGCCCGCGTGCGCGTCCCCTTCGGCCGCCAGCGCCTGATCGGCATCGTCGTGGAAATAGCCAGCTCCTCTGACCTTCCCGCCGAGCGCCTCAAGCCCATCCTGGAAGTCCTCGATTCCCGCCCCATCCTCGACACCCCGGCGCTCGGCCTGCTGCGTTGGGCCGCCGACTACTACCACCACCCCATCGGCGAAGTGATTTCGGCCGCACTCCCCAAGGCGCTGCGCCTGGGAGCCAGCTCCTCGAGCACCGAGGAGCGATGGAGTGCAACGGCGCAAGGCCGTGAAGCGCACCAGCGGGGTGAGCCAAAGCGGGCCCCGAAACAGCGCAAGCTGCTCGAATTTCTGGTGGCTCGCGACGCCGAGACCGCCGCTACCCTGACCGGGCACGTCCCCAACTGGCGCGATGCCGCCCGATCCTTGATCGCTCGCGGTTGGATTGGCTCCATGGAGGTCAGCCCCGAAACCAACGACGCACCTTCGGGCGCACAAACCTCCGGCCCGACGCTGGCCGAAGAGCAAAGGAGCGCCGTTGAAGCCGTCGGAAAGGCGCTCAACCAGTACGGCACGTTCGTACTTCACGGAGTGACTGGAAGCGGCAAAACCGAGGTGTATCTGCAACTCGTCGAGCGCGTACTGACACAAGGACGTCGCGCCCTCGTGTTAGTACCCGAAATCGGCCTGACCCCGCAACTGGTGGGCCGCTTTCGAGAACGGTTCGGAGTACCCATGGCGGTGTTGCATTCAGCGCTGACTGATCACGAGCGCCTGCTCGCCTGGCGTGAAGCCTTCAGCGGCCGCGCCAGGGTTGTGCTCGGCACGCGCTCCGCTGTGTTCGCTCCCGTGCCCGACCTCGGCATCATCATCGTCGACGAAGAGCACGATTCATCCTTCAAACAGCACGAAGGAGGATTTCGCTACTCGGCCCGAGATCTTGCCGTCGTCCGCGCACAACGGGCAGATGTTCCTGTGTTGCTCGGTTCCGCCACCCCTGCGCTGGAGACTTTGAACAATGTAACTACCAGCCGTTATGCCCGCCTGACCCTGCCCCGTCGCGCAGACCAGGCGGCACCGCCACGCATGGCACTCGTTGATCTACGGGCCAATGCGATTCATGCAGGAATATCAACACCTGCAATCCAAGCGATGGAACGACACCTCAAAGAAGACGGACAGGTACTCGTATTCTTGAATCGACGCGGCTACGCGCCAACCTTGCTCTGCACAGCCTGCGGATGGGTCGCACCGTGCAGCGAGTGTGACGCGCGACTAACCGTACACATGTCCGCGGGCCGGCTCAGATGCCACCACTGCGGTGCAGACGGGCCGCTCCCCACCCGGTGCCCGCAATGCGGTTTCGCGGTCAAACCCGTTGGCCAGGGAACCGAGCGCATCGAAGAAACACTGGCCACCCTGTTTCCGGGCGTGTCCCTGGCCAGGTTGGATCGCGACGTGGTCCGCAAGCGAACAGATATGGAAGAAGTCATGCGGCGCATGGCTTCCGGCGAAGCACGCATCCTGGTCGGCACCCAGATGGTCACCAAGGGCCACGATTTTCCCAATGTGACACTCGTCGTCGTCCTCAACGCCGATCAGGGATTGTTCAGCACCGACTTCCGCGCGCCCGAACGCCTCGCGCAAACCATAGTTCAGGTCGCGGGCCGCGCAGGCCGCGGAACCCGGCCCGGCGAAGTCCTGGTTCAGACCGAATTCCCCGGACATCCGCTGCTACTGAACCTGCTGTCGGAAGGGTACGACGGCTTTGCGCGCGCGGCCCTGGAGGAGCGGGCCCAAGCCGCCTGGCCTCCTTTCAGTCGCCTGGCCGCTGTACGGGACTCAGCACCCACAGCCGCAGCGGCGCTGGAGTTTCTGACGGAAGCCCGCAAGCTCGCCAAGGCACCCCGCAGTGTCAAATTGCTGGGCCCGGTACCGGCGGCGATGGCCAAACGAGCCGGCCGCCACCATGCGCAGCTCCTCGTCGAAAGCTCCGACCGCACCGCGCTGCATCGTTTCCTCGAGGCGTGGCTGCCCGAAGTGGAGCAATTGCACAGCGCGCGGCGGGTGCGCTGGGCGCTGGATGTCGATCCCATCGAGTTGTTCTGACGCTAGCCGGCCACGGCCTCGACAATACTCAACGCCGAGGCGGTCCTGATCACCCGCTTCAGCCGCAGCCCGGCCAGCGAAAACAGCTGCCGAAACTCATCCTTGGTGCGCTCCTTGCTGCCGAGCATCACCATCATGTTGATATCCACGAGCTTGCCCCAGTCAAAGCGATTGCCGGGCGCAACGACATGATCCACGACGAGCACGCGGCCATCGGAGGCCATCGCCCTGCGGCAATTGTCGAGAATCCGGATGCATTTGGCGTCATCCCAGTCATGAACGATGTACTTCATGACATACGCATCGGCGCCCACAGGCACCGAGTCGAAGAAATCGCCGCTCGCAGTCTCGCATCGGGCACTGACATCCGGTGATGTTATAAAACCGGACCGGGCCGCCTCCTGAATGACCTGAGGCTGGTCAAACAACACGCCCCGAAGTCTGACATAGCTGCGCAGGATGGTTGCCAGCAGATGCCCATGCGCCCCGCCCACATCGACAATCTTCTGCATCTTCCCGAATGCGTAGGCGCGCGCCACGGCGGCATTCTCCATGACCGAGATGCTGGCCATGGACGCGGAAAACATCTTCTCCTTCTCGGGATGCTCCTGCATCCAGGGGAATGCCGGTGCGCCGTGAACGTGCTCGAATGCGGAGCTACCTGTTCGCACGGCGTGCTCGAGTGCACCCCATGCCGACCAGTTGTAATCATCTACCAGCATCAAGGCGAAATCGCGCAGCGATTCGGGGTGATCGCTTCGCAGGGTCTGTGCCAGCCGGTTGAGATGGAACCGCCCGTGAGGGTCGGCTGCAAATATTCCCAGGCTGGCCAGGGCACGCAAAACGCGATTGAGGTAAGGAGCGTGCGCCCCCACGCGGGTCGCGATCTCATCGGCCGTCAGCGGCCCCTCCACCAGCACATCGGCAATGCCGAGCTTCGCCGCCACAAACACCAGCTGCGATTGCCAATAAGCGGCAATGCGCTCGAGCATGGCGTCATTCGCGCGTCTGGGAAGCCTCATTTCATGGCCTGCGGCCAAACTTTCCAGGGGAATCGCGCAAGCGCGACCCCCGGGGAGTAGCGGCGCAAGGCGCCGAAGGCCCGAGTGATCATTCCGACATTCTGACAGTCTCCAGGTAACCTCTCCACCCACCCAGCGAAGTAATATCCCGGGCCCCCACCGCTGCGTACGCCTCGCAGATAAAACCGGATACCCGACTTCCGTCCTGCAGTTCCACCTTACCGATAGTCAACGGCGGCCCGATACCATTCACAAAACTGCCAAACTCGTCTGCGGGAACCGACCACACCTCGACCTCGATGGCCGCGCCGCCCGCAGCGACTCGAATCATGCCAGGTCGATACGGCGGCCCCCCCGGCAACGCGTATAACGCGTACACAGGACTCGTCCGCGTCCTCTGCAGGAAGCGCCCTCCTCGGCTCGTCAATTGATGATTGAGGGGCAGCCCGAGCATGTGAGCGCCGCATACAGCCACACAGATGTCATCTTCGGTATCCGGCCAGCCACTCTCGCTCAGCGCCGGAAGCGGCGTATCCAGCGCGCCAATGCGCGCCACACGGGCACGCTGCACGCTGTCAGCAAGCCCAAGAAGCTCTTGGTCGCTGCCAGCTCGACCGACAAGAGAAACTCCGAAAGGAATGCCGTCAGTGCGAAAGCCCGCCGGAACTGCCACCGCGGCGAGGTCGAGGAGATTGACGAAGTTCGTGTAGTAGCCGAGATTCGAATTCAGGCGTATCGGGTCCGCATTCACGGCATCAATGCGATATATCGTTCCCGCCGTAGGCGTAACCAACACGTCCACGCTGGACCAGGCCTCCTCAGTGGCACGCCTGAGATCCATCAATCGATACTGCGCTCGAAAGGCTTCTGCTGCCGTCGGATTCCTTCCAGCCCTGATAATCTCAAGAGTTACGGGATACACAGCCTCGGGATGTTGCTCCAGGAAGTCCCCGACCGCGCAGTACCGCTCCGCCACCCACGGCCCCTCGTATAACAGCCGCGCAGCAGCGAGAAAGGGCTCGAAGTCGATTTCCACCGGCCCGGCACCCAACGCTTCGAGCTGGCCGACAGTCTCCGCGAACAGGCGCGAGTATTGCGTGTCGCCAAAAAAATTCAGCTGCGAGGGGCGCGGCACGCCGAGGCGCAGGCCTGCAAGCTCAAGGTCGCGGGGAGCTCCGCCGCGTCGCAGGTCCGCCGAAACAGTCGAATAGGCATCCCGCACATCGAAGCCACGGGCAACCCCATACACACGCTGCGCATCATCGGCCGTCAGCGCAAAGATCGACACCGAGTCCAACGAGCGGCACGCAGGCACTACGCCGCGACAACTGAGCGCACCCCGAGTCGGTTTGAGCCCGATCAGATTGTTGAAAGCAGCGGGCACTCGACCCGAGCCAGCCGTATCCGTCCCCAAGGCGAAGCTCACCAGGCCCGTCGCCACGGCCACAGCCGACCCGGAGCTCGATCCGCCGCAGATGTAGGCAGGATCGAAACTGTTGTGACAGGCGCCAAAGGCAGAGCGCGTGCCCACGAGGCCCGTGGCAAACTGGTCGAGATTGGTCTTGCCCACGGGAATTGCACCCGCATCGATGAGCTTCTGAACCGCGAATGCGGACTCGGACGGCGTGTAGGCGTACTCGGGACACCCCGCTGTTGTGGGTATACCGGCGAGATCAATGTTGTCCTTGATCGCGAACGGAATCCCGTAGAGAGGCAACGACCCCGGCGGCCGCGAAACCAGAGCTTGCGCCATTGCGAAAACACGCTCGCGCGGCACCAGAGTGATCCAGGCGTTACGTTCGGGCGCCCTCGCAACCGCCTCGAGCACCGATTCCATCACCTGCACAGGTGAAACCCGGCCCGCACGGTAGCCGGCCAACAGATCGCGGATCAACATGGCCGCAGCACCAACAGCGTCTCACCGGCGTAGATCGTGCGCCCGCGCTCGCAACGCACCTCGACGATCTCACCGGGCTCATCCGCCGCTATCGGGATTTCCATCTTCATTGCCTCTACGACAATCAATTCGTCGCCTGCCTTCACTCGGGCACCCGCGTCCACCGCGATCTGCCACACATTGCCGGTGATGGGCGAGCTCACGGCGATACAGCCAACAGGTATTTCGAGAACGTCCGCCTCGCTAACACCCCCTCCCGGCGCGAGCGTCTTCCGGGATACCCCCGCCGGCCTCCCGGCCTGCGAAGAATCATTCCAGCGCTTGCGTTCCGCCTCGAAGGCAGCCTGTTGCCGTGCCTTGAACTGCGCAATCGAATCCGCGTTGTCGGCCAGAAACTTCCGGTAGTCGCGCAGCCGCAGGGTGGTCTGCTGCACATCCAGCCGGAATCTCCCATAGGGAAAATCGGCCCGCATCCGCATGAGCTCCGCGGCGGTGACGGGATAAAAGCGGATCTGGTCGAAGAATCGCAACAGCCACTGCTTACCGTCCCGAAAGTCCTCGGTTTGCCGGTACCGATTCCACATCTGCACCGTACGCCCGACAAACTGATAACCGCCAGGCCCCTCCATGCCGTAGACGCACAGGTAGGCACCTCCTATGCCCACAGCATTTTCCGGCGTCCACGTTCGCGCCGGGTTGTATTTCGTCGTCACCAGCCGATGCCTGGGATCCAGCGGGGTCGCTACGGGCGCGCCGAGATAAACATCGCCGAGCCCCATCACCAGGTAGCTGGCATCAAACACGATACGACGCACATCCTCCGCCGAATCAAGCCCATTCATGCGTTGGATGAATTCGATGTTACTGGGACACCACGGCGCGTCTTCGCGCACGGATTGCATGTAGCGCTCGATGGCCACGCGCGTTGCCGGGTCATCCCACGAGAGAGGCAGGTGAACTATACGGCTCGGCACTTCCAACGCGTCAATGGAAGGCAATCGCTCCTCGGCCTCGAGCAACAATCGCTGCAGTTTTGGCGGCGGCAGCGCCCGCGAATCGTAGTGGACCTGCAGTGAGCGGATGCCAGGTGTCAGGTCAATGATCGCAGGCTGGTCCAGTCGCGCGAGCGAATCCATCAACGCCTGAACGCGGAACCGCAGCTCCAGATCGAGCACCGGGGCGCCGTACTCGATGAGCAGATAGTCTTCTCCGGAGTACCGGTAACTGACCGCGACGCGATCCGGCGACCCGTCGGCCTGATACAGAATCGGCGAGGCGTTCCTGGCTACCGGCCGAAAGCGCAGGGTGTCGCCGGGTCTGAGCTGCCCCAACTTCCACAAATCCGCCGGCACGATGACGGCAGGACAGACGAAACCACCCAGGCTGGGACCGTCGGGCCCGAGAATCACCGGCATGTCGCCCGTATAGTCGATCGCTCCAATGGCGTAGGCATTGTCGTGAATGTTGGAGGGATGCAGTCCGGCTTCCCCCCCATCGGCACGCGCCCACTGTGGTTTGGGACCGATCAGGCGCACACCGGTGCGGCTCGAGTTGTAGTGAACCTCCCAGTGAGTCTCAAACAACGTGTCGATGTCCGATTGCGTGAAGAAATCCGGAGCGCCGTGCGGACCGTAAGTGACCGCAACTTCCCAGTGACTACCGTAGACAGGTATGTCCTCAGCGGCCAACCCTGCGCATCCCTCGAGATCGGACGCCGAGCG
>JAQGOF010000192.1 GCA_028293745.1 Gammaproteobacteria bacterium
AACGCGCGCGCAGACCAGCGCCAGCTCACGGTCAGTGTCAGCGATACCGGATGCGGAATTGGTCGAGAGCATTTGCCGCGGGTCTTCGATCGCTTCTACCGGGTGGATCAGGCCCGCGCGAGCTCGGGGCAGAACGTGGGGCTGGGTCTGGCCGTCGTCAAAAGCATCGCGACCCGCCATGGTGGCCACGTCGACATCGACAGCGAGGTCGGGCGCGGCACTGAGGTTAGAGTCGTGCTTCCGATATAGGCCCGAACGGGTCGATCGGCTAGCCCATGTGAGCCAGATGACGATTTCGTTATCTGGGCGTCACCGCCGCTTCAGGCTAGCGGAGTACGCTGCACGCGGTGCCTCACGTTCAGACTCGAGATTGGGATGCCTTGCGCCCGTTTGTTCATTGCGACCTGCCTTTGCCTGGTTCCCATGGCGTGTGCAAGCTATAAACCTGCGCCGATCTCGCCTGCGAAGAACGCAGAAGCCATTCAAGCGCGATCGCTGGCCAATCCACGACTGCAGACATTCATTGCCGCGGCGCAGGCATCGGACCCGCGGCCTGCGACTGCGGAGATCCCAGCTGCCGATCACTTTTGGGATTTGACCACGCTCACGTTGGCAGCGCTCTACTACCATCCGAACCTCGACTTGGCGCGCGCCCGACTTGCCGAGGCGCGGGCAGGGGTAGTCACTGCCGGTCAGATTCCCAACCCCTCGCTGAGCTTTGAAGAGTTGAGTTATCGACCGAGCGTGTCCGGCTACTCGGCCTGGACGATCGCTCCGGTAATCAACTTCCTCATCGAAACGTTCGGCAAACGCAGGTCTCGCACCCGGGAGGCCCAGGCTCTCACCGACGCCGCGCACGCGGACCTGATGACGGCCTCGTGGCAAGTGCGGGGAGACGTGCGCGATGGTTTGATGAACCTGTGGGCGGCACAACACCGGCTCGCGCTCGTGCAGCAACGACTGGATGTCCAGGAACAGCTCCTAAGCCTGCTCGAACATCGCGTTGCCGTGGGCGCGGCCTCAGCACTGGACCTCGCGCGCGAGCGAACGAATCGCAACCAAATCAGCATCGCAGTTCGGGATGCCGAGCGCGACGGAGTGCTCGCGCGGACGCGGCTGGCCGAGGCTATCGGGATTCCGCTGGCTGCTCTGGATGGCATCGATTTCTCATTCGCCGCCTTCGATCAACCGGAGCAGCCGGGTGCCGACCTCAGTACCGGCGAGTTGCGGCGGACAGCCCTGGTCAAGCGGAGCGATGTACAAGCTCTCCTGGCCCAATACGCTGCTGCCGAGTCGGCTCTTGCGCTGCAGATTGCCAATCAATACCCCAACATCACCTTGAGTGCGGGCTATGGTTACGATTCGGGCCAGCACAAATACATGCTGATGCCGGCCGCCGACCTTCCGGTTTTCAACCACAATCAGGGACGGATCGCCGAAGCACTCGCTGGCCGCGATGCGGCCGCCGCCCGCTTCACCGGCCTTCAGACGCAAGTCATCGATGCCGTGGATGGCGCCACTGCGGAGTATCGGGCAGCAACCCGGACTCTCGCGAGCGCCGATGCATTGCTCGCTGACGAGCAAGATCGGGAGCGTCGGACAGCACGGTGGTTCCAGGCTGGGGAGGCGGATCGGCCGACGCTCTTGACAGCGCAGCTTGAACGGATCGCGGCCGAACAATCCCGATTCGATGCGCTGGCTCAGCAACGCCAGGCGCTCGGCGCCGTGGAGGATGCCCTTCAGCATCCTTTCTATGGGCCGGCGATGCCTGCGAGCTCTGATACGAACCCGCGCGTGGACTCGGCACCGCATTCGTGAGCAGATCTTTCGCACGCGCAGAGGACTGATCGTCAATGGGAGCGAGTCGTCTGAAGATATTGATCGGCGCCGTTGCCGTCCTTCTCGTCGGTGCACTAGCGACTTGGGGCTTCATATCCGGCCGCCATGAAGCCGACACGGAGCAGCCGACCCAGGCACCGCAGCGGGCGTCGACGCAGAACGGCGAGCCGGTCATCACACTTAACACTGTGGCACAGAAGAACAATGGAATCACCACCGCCAGACTGAACAATGCTCGCCATCTTCAACCATTGCGAGCCTTTGGAACGGTGCTCGATCTGCAAGCGCT
The DNA here is from genome assembly GCA_028293745.1 of Gammaproteobacteria bacterium. GTDB lineage: Bacteria > Pseudomonadota > Gammaproteobacteria > Steroidobacterales > Steroidobacteraceae > 13-2-20CM-66-19. The sequence goes on from JAQGOF010000192.1 coordinate 2,129, forward strand.
GATGGACTTATCCAACAATTCTGCCAATGCCCGTGCGCAGGTAGAGACCTCCAGGGCGAAGCTGGCCGCCTCACAAACAGCGTTCGAGCGGGCGCAGGATCTCTACAAGGATCAGCAGAACATGTCGGCCGCGCAGGTTCAGGCGGCAGAGGCGACGTTCCGCACCGATCAGGCGGGGCTTGCATCGGCACAGTCGCAGTTGCACACACTCGCTGTAGCGGCGCAACTGAACTGGGGACCCACATTGAGTCAGGCGCTCCTCAGGGCCACGCCGTTGCTCACTCGGCTTACTACACGCAGGGACGTTCTTGTGCAGGTGACGCTGCGACCAGACCAAACACTGACGCAGCCACCGGCAGGCGCCTGGCTCGAGTTGGATGACGGCTCGCGCCGGCCGCTCGAGTTTGTGTCGGCGGCCACGAAGACGGACCCACGCATTCAGGGCGCGAGCTTCCTGTTCACCGCCCTGGCCACCGCAGGCCTCTTGCCGGGGATGAGCGTCGTTGCTTTCGTTCCGACGACTCGCATCGTCGAAGGCGTCTTGGTGCCGCCTTCCGCGATCGTATGGGCGCAGGGTGGGGCGTGGGCCTATTTCCGCACAGGACCGAACACGTTCGCCCGTCGTGCGGTCCCAACCGCTCTGCCCGCGACTTCGGGCGGTTACGTGATGCAAGGTCAGACCGACAATGCAGAAATCGTCGTGCAAGGCGCGCAGATGCTCTTTTCGGAGGAGTTCCGCGCCCAGGCCCAGGTGAGCGATTGACTTCGGGCGAGTCCGCACGATGAGCAGTGAACGGGGTCCTCAAGCGGCGCTCATTCGCTTCTCAGTCCGGTTCCGAGGCGTGGTGGTCGCGCTCGCGTGCGTTCTGTTGGGCTACGGCATTTACGCCGTGCGACAGGCAAAGTACGACGTCTTCCCGGAATTCGCACCGCCCCAAGTTGGAATCCAGACCGAAGCGCCCGGGCTTGCCCCGGAGCAGGTCGAGGTCCTCATTACCCAACCGCTCGAGAACATCATCAACGGCGTCCCAGGCTTGGCTACCTTGCGCTCGGGCTCGATTCAGGGTCTTTCGGTCATCACGGCAACGTTCGATCCGTCCACTGACATCTACCGCGACCGGCAGCTGGTCTCCGAGCGCCTGAGCGAAGCGGCGGCACAACTTCCGACGGGCGCGGCGCCGCCGATCATGACGCCACTCACCTCCTCGGCGAGCATCGTGCTGGTCGCCGGCCTGACCTCGGACCGGCGCTCGCTGATGGATCTGCACACGACGGCGGAGTGGACCATCCGCCCACGACTCCTGGCAGTGCCCGGCGTGGCCAAGGTCGCCATCTTCAGCCGCGAGAGGAAGTCCCTCCAGATTCAGATTCATCCGGAAGCGCTAGCACGCTTTGGCCTTGGGTTGAATGACGTGCTGAATGCGGCACGGCAGGCGACCGGTGTACGCGGCGGCGGTTTCATCGATACCCCCAACCAACGGATCGTCCTGCAGACCGAGGGCCAGTCACTGACGCCGGAACAGATTGGACAGACCGTGCTGAGCAGCGCGGCGGGCACCAGCATCGCGTTGGCGAATGTTGCAACCGTCGTGGAGGGGCCGGAGCCTGCGATCGGCGCTGCGGCGATCAATGGCCAACCGGGTGTGGTCCTCAATGTCTCGGAGCAATACGGGGCCAACACGGTCGAAGTGACACGGCGCGTGGAGGCAGCACTCGCGCAACTGAGACCTGGCCTCGAACGAGCTGGCATCACGCTTCACGACGATCTCTTCCGTCCGGCGAACTTCATCAACACGGCCACCGGCAATGTGCAGTCGTCTCTGCTGCTGGGCGGCACCTTGGTCGTGATCGTCCTGTTCCTCTTCCTCTTCGATCTGCGCTCCGCTGCGATCTCCTGCGTCGCGATCCCCTTGTCGCTCCTCGCCGCCATCATCGTCCTGCAGCGCTTCGATATCACTCTCAACACGATGACCTTGGGCGGGCTTGCGATCGCGATCGGCGTCGTCGTGGACGATGCGGTGGTCGATATCGAGAACATCATCCGGCGCCTGCGCGAGAACCAGCGGCTCGGCGCGCCGGCGAGCCGCGCACGGGTTGTGTTCGATGCCTGCCTCGAAGTGCGCGGGGCCGTGGTCTACGCTACATTTGCCGTGTTGTTCGTCGTGCTTCCCATCATCACCCTGTCGGGACTGGCGGGCCGGTTATTCGCACCTCTCGGGATTGCCTACGCGCTCGCGGTTCTGGCGTCTCTCCTCGTCACGCTGACGATCACACCCGCCTTGGCAATGATGTTTCTGACTGCGGAGCACGTGAAGCCGGCGGACCCTCTCCTGATGCGCTGGTCGAAAGAGCGTTACCGGAGGCTACTTCACGGCATGGCGCAACATCCAAATTGGTCTGTTGGGATGGCCGTTCTCCTGACTCTGGTCGGCTGCGCGATGGTGCCTTTCTTCGGCGGCAGCTTCATCCCTGAGCTGAAGGAATCCCATTTCACCGTGCACATGGCGACGGTTCCCGGTACCTCCCTCACAGAATCGCTGCGCTTCGGGAAGCTCGTCAACGAAGCCTTGCACACGCTGCCCGCCGTGAGGTCAGTCGCGCAGCGCGTCGGGCGCGCGGAGCTCGCGGACGACACTTACGGACCGCACTACAGCGAGTTCGAGGTCGACTTGAAACCGCTCAGCGGCGATGAGGCCGAAGCCGTGCAGTCGGACATACGCCGCCGGCTGGCCCCGATCCCGGGTGCGAATTTCCTGGTGTACACGTTTCTCTCCGAGCGGATCGATGAGACGCTGTCAGGCTACACGTCACCGGTCGTCGTGAATATCTTCGGCGACGATCTGGATGTTCTCGATCACAAGGCACGCGAAGTAGCCAAGGTCGTCGGCGCCGTTGCAGGAGCCGCCGATGTCACGCTCCCCTCGCCACCGGGCTTGCCACAGCTCACTGTTCGGCTGCGCAAGGTGGACCTCCAACGCTGGGCTCTCGATCCTGTCGAAGCCCTCGAGGCAATCCGTACGGCCTACCAGGGAGATACGGTCGCTCAGACCTACGAGGGCAATCACGTCTTTCCCGTGATCGCAATCCTCGATCCGGCGAGTCGGGCTCGCGTGGATGAAGTGGCAGACCTGCCGCTGCGCACCCCGAGCGGCACATACGTGCACTTACGACAGATTGCGGATATCTATGAGCGATCGGGCCGATATCAGGTGCTACACCAGCAAGCGCAGCGGCTGCAGACCGTCACGGCGAATGTCGTCGGGCGCGACCTGACGTCCTTCGTCAAGGACCTTCAGACGCGGATTGCAAGAGAAGTCTCGCTCCCGCCCGGAACCTACATCGAACTGGCCGGCGAGGCGCAGGCGCAATCGCAATCGCAGCGCGACCTGTCAGTCAATTCGATGATTGCTTTCGTCGCCATCGTTCTCCTGTTGTCGTTTGTGACACGCAACGGCCGCAACTTGTTGCTGGTGTTGGCCAATCTGCCTTTTGCCTTTGTCGGCGGGGTGCTCGCTGTATTTGCCACGGGCGGCCTGCTTTCGCTGGGATCCATGGTGGGCTTCGTCGCGCTGCTGGGCATTACGCTGCGCAATTCGATTCTGCTGATCGCCCATTATGAGCACCTGGTCGGCGTCGAAGCGAAATCGTGGACGCTGGATACCGTGATCGCGGGTTCCGCGGACCGCCTCACGCCAATCCTCATGACTTCCCTCGTCACAGCGCTCGGCGTACTGCCACTCGCGATCGGGATGAATGAGCCGGGTCGCGAAATCGAAGGTCCCATGGCGGTGGTCTTGTTGGGTGGCCTGCTGACGTCGATGGTGCTAAATCTTCTGGTCCTGCCGAGCCTTGCATTGCGATACGGGCGATTCACCGCGATGAACGCCGACGATGAGCTGCCGGGCCTTCCAACAAGCGGCGCAGAACAGAGTTCTTCCGCCGAGTGAGACAGTACACTCCGAGCCTGCAGGGTATCCCGCGCGGTGTTGTCGATATGGGGCCTGCACATGGGCGCGACCCAAGGCTTGTTGGCAGCGCTCGTCGGCGACGCGGCCCCAGCGGACTTGCGCGGTACGGCGTTCGGCCTGTTCAATCTCGTGAATGGACTCGCTCTGCTCGGGGCCGGCATCATCGCCGGCGGCCTTTGGTCGAGCATCGGCCCGAATGCGACATTCCTGGTGGGTGCCGCGTTCGCCGTCGTTAGCGGCGTGCGCTCCTAGCCGCGGCGGGGTGGCCGAAGAAGCCGGCATCAATGTAATCGGGGGATATCCGGTGCAGATGCTTTCGAACGCAACATGAAGAGCCTCGGCAGTCAAGGGCTTAGAGAGCGCCTCTTTCGCATCAGCGTCTTGCTCAAGGGATTGAACGGAGCGTTGGAGATCGTGGGGGGCGTAGCGCTCTTTGCCCTGAGCCCCGCATTCATTCTCCGCGCGGTCGCGCTCCTGACACAGGACGAGATTGCCGAAGATCCCCGTGACCTCGTTGCGAACTATCTTCGGCGCGCCGCGAGTCACCTCTCACCGGCGAGCGAGCATTTTGCAGCGATCTATCTCTTGATCCACGGTGTCGTCAAGATCGGCCTGGTGGGCGCGTTGCTCAAGCGCGAGCTATGGGCCTATCCGGCCGCGGTGCTCGTGTTCGGGGCCTTTATCGTTTACCAGCTCTATCGCTTCACGTTCACCCATGGACTCGGCTTGATCGCGCTTAGTCTGTTTGACTTCGTCGTGATCTGGCTGATCTACCTCGAATATCGAGCGTTGAAGCGGGGCACGCAGTGATTCGCTGACAGCGACGAGCGCTATCGCAAGCTTGACTGAGGGATTCATGATTCAACTCCTGATATGGTGGAGCATGGACAATACGGGCGCACCAACATTCAACACGTTCTGCCTGTCTCCTTCTTAACATACGTTAGGCTGCCAGGCGCTCAGATTGACGCAAACGGAACAATCGTGTTCTCGACTGCGCGAATTGTTGAGGTGGCAATCAACTATGCGCCCGCCACCGCGCGGGTGGCCTGGAGAACCCCACGACCTAACCTATGTTAACGAACGCCAAGACGTGCCCCGCCGATCCCCTTGCGCTCATCGACTCTCTTCGCGCGCGGGGGTGACCTAACTGCGTGTTGGACGCGGAGTCCAGTCACCGGAAACTCCCCGCCCGTATGTCCGACACGCATCCGGCGCATTCGCCGACAGGATTCGCGAGCGCCGGATGGCATGCTCGAGCACGTAACTCCTCTCTCCCACGTGGACACCTGCCGATGAACCCAGACGAGTCTATTCCGTTAGCCGAGGAACAATTGTCCATCCAAAAACGCTCCGTCACCACCGGGCGCGTCCGGATAACAACCTCGGTTGATGAGCGGGAGCACTGGATCCATGAATCGCTCGAGCGCGAAGCAGTCACCGTCGAGCGAGTCGCGGTGGATCGGATCGTTGACGAAACCCCTCAGATCCGGCAGGTCGGCGATGTGATGATCATCCCGGTCGTGGAAGAGGTGGCGGTCGTGGAAAAGCGACTGTTGCTGAAAGAAGAAATCCACGTGTCGAAGCGCCGATACGTGGAGTCAGTCGATGAGCCGGTGACGCTCAAGTCGACGCGCGCAGTAATCGAGCGGGAGTGATTTCTCGCTTGCGAACCCGTCAACTGTAGGAGCTTGAATATGATGATGCGAAAAGTTACTGCGATATACGACTCAAAAGACGACGCGCAGCAGGCGAAACAGCGTTTGCTTGAACTTGGTGTGGCCGACGAGCACGTGCAGATCGTCACCGAGAACGCTTCTGGAACCCCCGACACGCAGTCCACTGGGGAGCACAAGGGGCTCTGGGCCAGTATTAAAGAGATGTTCATACCTGACGAGGACCGCCGGGCGTTCGAAGAGAGCATTCGCCGGGGAGGATTTCTACTCGTCGCGTCGGTGGAGGCCGACCAAGCGGATGCTGCCATCGAAGCTCTCGAGGGGACGAACGCAGTGGATCTGGACCGCAGGCAAGACCAATGGAAGGCTGAGGGGTCGGCGGGGCAGGAGCCCGCACCCATGAGGCCCGCTTTGGCTACTGATCCAACCGACGCAACAGAGCAGACTATCCCTGTAGTGGAGGAACGCCTTCGCGTGGGGAAACGCCAAGTCGATCAAGGCCGAGTCCGGGTGCGTTCATTCGTTGTCGAAAAGCCCATACATGAGGAAGTTCAAGTGCGGGAAGAGCACGTCGAGATAGAGCGCCGGCCCGTAAACCAGCCCGCCTCCTCAAGTGCGGGCACTGGCGGGAGCGGCCCCTTCCGCGAACAGACGTTTGAGGTTCAAGAAACTGCGGAGGAAGCAGTTGTGGCTAAGGACGCGGTAGTCACCGAGGAGTTGAGCGTGCGAAAGCAGGTAGCTGAGCGTGTCGAATCGATCGACGACACCGTGCGGCACACTGAAATCGAAGTTGACGATAGCCGCGGCGGCGCCCCGGCGGATTCTGCACCTGCGTCGCCGGACCGCAGCACCCGCCGCTCACCGTAACTCCTCCACCAAAGTCACCGGCCTGCCGCGCGGGCCGGTGCTCACGCCGGCACCAATGGACCGCGACTTGTCGAATCAGCGGGTCACGACGGCGGGCCGGCGTTCAAGGATGGCGCGCACGCCCGGGTCGGCATCCTCGAGTATCAGCTCGAAGTCATGCAGACGCGCGATCGTCGCGACAACGCTGAGGCCCAACCCGGAACCCGGAGTTCGACTGGTGCGCTCGCAGCGGTAGAAACGCTGCAGCACTGCAGCTCGCTCCTGGGTCGGAATGCCTGGACCGTTGTCCTGAACGATGAGCTGCGGACGTGAGGGATCCTTGCCGGTCCGCACCTGCACTGTGCTGCCTGGGCCCGCATATTTGATCGCATTGTCAATCAGGTTGCTGAGGGCTTCGAACAACAGTTTCGGATCGGCCTCGACGGTGGCGCCGCGCTCGGCTAGTGGTAGCAGCCGCACGCCCGCGGCTTCCGCCAAGGGTGCGTATAGTTCTGCAACCGGTGCGACCACCTCGGCGAGATCGACTTGCCTGAACCCTGCACGACGCTGCCGCGCCTCGAGCTCTGCAATGCGGAGAATGGCACGGAATCGCTCCAGCACTTCCTCAATCCGGCCAGCGACACGCGCGATATCTTTTTTTTCCGGATTTTCGGCTTGATGTAGCCGACGCAATTGCAGTGCGGCATTGGCCAGTGGACTCAGCAGGTCGTGCGCGATGACCGCGGTTGCCCCCTGGACTTCCGACATCAACCTTTCGACCTCGCTGACCATGTGGTTGACGGTGTCGGCGAACGTGTCCAGCTCATCGCCACGCTGGCCCGTGGGCATTCGGCGCTTGAGATCGCCACGCGCGATGTCTTGGGCGACGGATTGCAACCGGCGCAGCCGATTCAGCGGAGCGATGCTGAGCGCCGTACCGAATCCCAGTCCCACCAACAAGATCGATACGCCACTCCACGTAAGTGCCGAAGTGATGATAGCGCGCATCTCCCTTAGCTGGCCGACGTCGCGCCCGACGACCAGCGTCTCACCGGTCGGAAGTTGCCGCGCCACGAGGCGGACGCTGGCCGGAAACTCCGCCGTGGGTGGAAGCTCCATCGGACGGCTATTCGTTCGCAGAGAGGCCGGAATGGACTTCATATTACCAGCGACCCATTCGCCCCGGGCGGTAAACAGTCCGAAGATGTTGTTGCGCTCGCCGTTCAAGGTCAATTCTTCGATGACCCGCTGACGCAAACCCGGCCGCGGCGAGCGCAACAGCGCATCCGCCTCCGTGTTGAGAATGCCATCTACCCGGCTGGTGAGGTACACCGCCGAGCGCAGATAGACCATCCACAGCAGCGCGATGGTCCCCAGAGCGAACAGGACGCCGTACAGGATCGTGAGTCGAAACGTCGTGGTGCGCGAAAGCTCTCTAAATCGCATTGAATACGTAACCTACGCCGCGTTCGGTCCGGATGAACGACGGCCTCTGTGCATCATCGATCTTCTTGCGCAGCCGCCCGATATGCACATCTATCAGGTTGGTACCAGGGTCGAAGTCGTATTCCCACACATGTTCGAAGATCATCCGCCGGGTGAGCATCTGCCCTGGATTGCGCATCATGAATTCGAGCAGCTTGAATTCCATCGGCAGCAGCTCGACCGGGCGCCCGTGACGCCACGCCTCGCGTGCCATCAGATCCAACTCCAAATCGCCGACCTTCAAAGACAACACCTTGTCCTGCGAGCGGCCGTTGCGACGCAGAAGGACTTGGATCCTGACGACCAGCTCGCTCGGCGCGAACGGCTTGATCAGATAATCGTCGCCTCCGGCGCGCAGCCCCGCGAGCCGGTTATCCAGGTCCGCGAGGGCGCTGAGCATCAGGATCGGTGTCTGCAGGCCGGCTTCGCGCAGGGCTTTAGCGATCTGCAGTCCGTCATGGCCGGGGAGCAGCCGGTCCAGAGTGATGGCATCGAAGCGGCCGCTCAAGGCGAGACCCAGTCCCTGAGTCCCATCGAAACAGGGCTGGGGCCGAAAGCCGCTGGCGGACAGGCAAGCGATGATCTCAGCCGACATCTCCACATCGTCTTCGATCACGAGAACTTGAACCGGATTGTCGGAAGTGGTCATTGACCGCGAAGCCGTATCCCGTGGAGGCTGCGAGCCGTCATTCCGGATAATCATAGGACACTCGGGGGTAAGGCCAAGTTCTCACTTTAGGCGTCAGGGTGGCTGCTGCAGCCGCGGATGCGCTCTTCAGCAGCTAGCCACCTGAACACGCGCACGGCTAGTTGATGGGGTGGTCGATTGCGTAGAACGTGCCGTCCAATTGCCTGACGCAGCTCTTGAATGCGCCTTGGGCCGGCGAAAGCCCGAGCGCTGCACAGGCAGCTTGCTCTCTGCGTGCCGTCTCATGGGGCGAGGCGGTAAAGAACGAGCGCTTCGAGGGTGTCACGAGCGCACTGATCGGTGTCGCTGTGACAACAGACGATTGGGCAGGTGCTGGATCGGGGTGGCTGTTGACGGAACGAAGCACGCAAAGGGCCAGCTCCGGGCTGCCGGGCTTAAATCCCTTGGCGCGGCAGTTCTCGTCCGCTTGCTGCGTCACCTGGTCGTCTGTGACACTTTGCAGGGAGTCCGAGAGGCTGAGGATGCACCCGCGATAGTGATTCGTATCGTTGTCGAGGCGGGAATTGCCCAACCAATTTCCGCTCGACAGGGCCTCGTTGGGACTCAACCCCATCACTGTCTGGCAGACCTCCGAAACCCGCGCGAACTGCTCGGGGCCGAGCTTGTCAGGATTGTAAGGCTGTTCCGCCACGCAACTTGTGATGTTCAATCCCGCTATAGCGCAGTATGCCACTATCAGCAACCGATGCTGGAGGGTTGTGCGTTTGGCATGGCCGACAGGGGTAATGGAAATTCCGCTACTCATCAGGCTCTCTCCGCGAGCGACTCAGGTCGCGCTGGGGAGAAATCCTAACGGCGCGGTGAGCAGGTACCCAGTGAAAGAAGTTTCATGCAAGCGGCATGACCTAACAGGCGCAAAAAAACCCTGCCAGGAGACACCTGGCAGGGTATAAAGCGGCTCCGGAGCATAGGTGGAGCCGCAAATCCCATGCGGATGGTCTCTACTTCTGATACGGGTAGTAGCGGAACGACACCAGCGCGATATTGATGTTGGTCGATGGATCGCCGCCGACGCCCGGGAAGATCTCGCGACGGATATACGTGTCAGTAACTCCGAGCTGCATATTGCCGAGCTTCCCCTCGTAAAATTTCCACCAGCCCCCAATCACTCCTGCCTTGATGGAGGATGTATTGGCGGCGCACGCGCTCGAACCCTCTATCTCGCAACCGGCATTGCTGAAGAGCGGATTGCCGTACCCGTAACCGTAGAAAACTGGTGTACTGGTTCCACTACTTACATCGTACGAATGCGCGCCGACGTGCTCGATGCCGCCATAAGCAAACAGCGTCCATGCGGGCGCTGGTCGCAGAACCAGTCCGCCAAGAACATGATATCCGCGCAGCGGAGTGAGACTGCCATTGATCGGATTGACGGTGACATCAGGTTCTCCCGCGGAACCATAACGACCGACGCCCGTGCCGTCCAAGAACCGCAAGTCAAGGTCCATCCACTTCGCCAGGGGCAAGAGCAGGCTGCCTCCCACGGCGTAGCCATGCGTAATCTGGTTACGCTGTTCGCCGACGACTGTGTAGCGGCTGCGGAACCAGCGCGTCAGACCCAGAACCTCGTAGTGTCCCCAGCCAGGGTCGAACGCGACCTTCGCCACGATGTCGGGGAGGTAGTCGGTCGTCAAATTGGTCGTCGATGCGAACGCGTTGCTGGCGCCAACCGTGTTGTAAAAGCTGTTGCCATTCAGGTTCGCGCTCGAGGGTGCAGTGGTGCCGGCCGCCACCTGCGCTGCGGGGTTTTCGGCCGAGATTCCGAGCGAGACGGTGTTCCCAAAGTTTTTGACCAGACGCACCTGAGATACCCGCAGCCAGTCGAAGCCCGGTACGTATTGGCCATCGATGGTCAGCGGGATGTTCTCCTGGCGCGGCATCATGCCGGTCTTATGGGCGGTGACGAGACTCCAGGTCTGCCCGAAAAGCACAGACCAGCCGTGCGGGATGTTCTGGTAGTCGGCATAGAAATGACGCACCCGAGGTGCAAAGCTCGAGCTCTGGTTGTTGTTGCCGTTAGTGGTGGATCCCCCAAAGTCGGTCTCCAGGTACGCTTCCGTCGCATAGCGCGCATCCGCAGGGCCCTGGGCGAGCGCTGCGATACGGCTCTGCCGTTCGGTCAGATGAAACTCGGACAGATCGTAGTTATGCGAATTCGGGAATGGAATTCCGGTATTGAAGTTTGACGCCCAGTCATCGGCCTCATTTCGACTGCGGTTGATGCCCATCAACTCGACAAACCCGCTCAATGTCAGTTTCACCGGGCCCGCATTGAAGGAAGGCGAGCTGCTCGTCGCGCTCGCGGGCTGCGCTTTTCCGTTGTCGCGCGCCTCGAGATCGTTGAGCTGCTTCTGGAGTTTCTCTACCTGCTGTTTGAGCGCCGGCAGCTCTGGATCCTCCGCGTAGACAATCGGACTGGCAAGTGCAGCCAGCGCGATCGGCACAACTGTGGCATTCGCAATTCGACGGCCGAGGCAGCTTTGCCCAGGCAGTCTCAGCGGTTGAGCGGTGTCGGGTGGTCTCAAGGTGCATTCCCTCTTGCGGAGTATCGGAGCAGGGTGGATCGCGCAAAGCGGGACAAATGCTAGCGGGGCGTGCCAGAAGCACCACTAAAAGAAATTTCATGTTGGACGCGACCAGTTGTAATAAAAGGTGGCATCGGCGGCGGTGAATCATCACATCGCAGAGTTGGGGAACTGTTCTGGCTGGCGCTGCGCTTTCTGAACGATTTTTAATCGTGCGTTCGCCGCGTCTTAATCTGGGTATGTTTTCCTATCCCAACGGTAAACAGATGCGAATCCTCCTTGTTGAAGATGAGAAGAAGCTGTGCGAGCTGATTGCGCGGGCGCTCAGGGCCGAGCGCTATGCCGTGGACGCTGCCCCCGACGGACAGGGCGGTTGGGAGTTGGCCGATGCCTACGAGTACGACCTGCTCATTCTGGATCTGATGTTACCCGGCGTGAGTGGCACAGAGGTCTTGCGGCGCGTCCGTCGCAAGAACCAGGAAGTTCCCATCCTCATTCTCACGGCACGCGATGCCACCAACGAGAAGGTTCAGCACTTCGAGGCGGGCGCCGACGACTATCTGACCAAGCCGTTCGCCTTTGCGGAGTTGATCATGCGGGTCAAGGCGCTTTTGCGGCGCGGACCCATGAGCCGCGCGACCGTTCTACGGGTCGCAGATCTCGAAATGGACCGGCTTTCCCAACAGGTGAGGCGCAGCGGCAGGAAGATCGAACTCACGCCAAAGGAGTACGCGCTCCTGGAGTACCTCGCCAGCAATCCCGGGAGGGTGTTTTCGCGGACGATGATCATCGAGCACGTGTGGGATCAGAGCTTCGAGGGGCTGAACAACATCGTGGACGTCTATGTGCGCCACCTCAGACGCAAGGTAGACGATCCATTCCCCACGAAGTTGATCCGGACCGTCCGTGGTGTCGGGTATGGGCTTGGCGACGACGCGGCACTATGAACAGCCGTTCGCTGAGCTTCCGTCTCGTCACTTGGTACGCAGGTCTGCTGACAGTCGTGTTCGTGCTGCTCGGTGCGCTGACTTTCTATTTTCTGCGTCACTATCTCGAGGCCAATCTCCTCGATATCCAAGCACGGCGTGCGCGTCAGATCGCGTACACGCTGCTCGCGGGCATTCCTGGCAGCAGCGAAGCCGTCGTGGCCAAGCAAGTCGAAGTGCTTTATTCACCGGAGGTCAATGACCGCTTCATTCGCATCACTCGAGCCGATGGTGAGGTCGTGTATGGCTCGGGTTTCCCCAGGGACAACAGCTTTGACCCAACCAGAGTGCCGTTGCCACCTTTGGCTCGGAACGGCGAGTTCTACCGCAAAGAGTCCCTTTCGCGGGGCGAGTTGCTATTGGCTGCCGTGACGTATGGCGGCGCGGGTAGTCCCCGATATGTCGTCGAGGTCGGGGTCTCGAACCTCCGCACGGAAGGGACGCTGAGACAGATGCTGATCATGATGGCAATCGGGCTGCCGATCGCCGTCTGCTTCGCGGTAACCGGCGGATTCGTCCTGGTGCGTCGCGCTCTGAAGCCCGTAGAACAGATTGCCCACAAAGCCGAGGACATCACACAACACAATCTCAGCCAACGACTACCTGTCGTGCAAACGGGTGACGAGCTCGAACGGCTGTCCATTTCGCTCAATCACATGATCAGCCGTCTCGAGGATTCGATCCAGAGCTCCAAGCAATTCGTAGCTGATGCCTCCCACGAGTTGCGTACGCCCCTTACGGTTCTGCGCGGCGAGCTCGAAGGGTTGGCACAGGATCAGCAACTAAGGCCGCCGACACGCGAGACCCTGGGCAGCATGCTGGAAGAGGTCGATCGGTTGGCGGAGATAGTCGAGGGATTGCTGGCGCTATCCCGGCTGGATGCCGGGGAGGCCAATTCCGAGTGGGTCCCCTTCGATCTGGCCGAACTCGCTGCGAGCACCGCGGATCAGATGAGCCTCCTTGCAGAGGACAAGAACATCACCGTCATCTGTGAAACCTCTCCCGGCGTCAATGTTGAAGGCGACCGGGCGCGAATGAAACAAGTGGTCGTAAATCTCCTCGATAACGCCATCAAGTACACGCCGAGCGGCGGTCGCGTCTGCCTGAAGATATCGCGTGACGATGGCGAAGCAATCCTCGAGATCGCCGACGATGGAATCGGAATTCCGCATGAAGCGCTACCGCACGTTTTCAAGCGGTTTTACCGAGTCGATGGATCCCGCTCGCGGGAGCAGGGCGGCGCGGGACTGGGCTTGTCCATCGTGAAATCCATCTGTGCCGCGCACGGGGCCCAGGTTGAAGTGGCGAGCATACCCGGCAAGGGCAGTCGCTTCCGCATCAGGCAGTCACTGGTCAACAAAGCTTCTGTGCATGCACTCTCATGAATGACTCTCATAGCTCCACAAACACCCCCGGGATCGTGGATCTGCGCACGGCTCGCCGCCGAGTCGGTACGGGAGTGTCGCTACTCGCCGCTATGATCGTAGTCGGTCTCATCGTGGCACGTACGTGGCATCGGACTGCTCATGCACAAGATGCGGTCGCAGCAATTCCCGCGGTGGCCGTCGTCAAGGTTGATCGGGAGGATCTCTACAAGGAGATCACAATCCCGGCGGAATTCCGTCCCTATAACGAAGTGGACGTTCACGCCAAGGTGTCGGGCTACGTTAAGCAGATCAACGTGGATATCGGCGATAAGGTGAAGCCAGGTGAGTTGCTGGCTATCCTGGAGCTCCCGGAGCTGCAGGACGATCTTGATCATGCGATCGCCGCGCAACAGCGGGCCGCCGCGGACTATAAGGATGCCCACCTGGCTTACACGCGGATGATCGAGGTCAACAAGGAACATCCGAACCTGATAGCGCAACAAGATCTGGATACGGCGGAGGCGAAGGACGCAACTGCGCAAGGCGCTCTGGCCGGTGCTAAATCAGACGTCCAGAAGTACCGAACCCTCTGGAGCTATACCAGAATCACGGCTCCGTTCGGGGGGGTGATCACCAAGCGCTACGCCGATCCCGGTGCGCTGATCCAGGCAGGTACGGCGTCCCAGACACAAGCCATGTCGCTGGTGCGGCTATCCGACAACAACCTGCTGCGTCTGGATTTCCCGGTGTCCGTGGATTACGTGCGGGGCATAAAGCTCGATGCTCCCATCAGCGTAAAGGTCGATTCTCTCGACAACCGCTCATACGAGGGCAAGATCGCCCGATTTTCGAACAAGATCGACGACAGCACGCGGACCATGATCGTAGAGATGGAAGTCCCGAATCCAACTCTGGAGCTGGTCCCTGGGATGTATGCCAACGTGACGTTGAAGGTAGATCAGCGCGCGAATGTTCTCGCGCTCCCGGTCGAAGCGGTCCCGCTTGGCAGCAAGTCCGTACTCCTGGTCAACACCGCGCACCAGGACGCAGCACGCCCCGCGAAACTGGGAATAGAGACCCCGTCGGAGTACGAAGTGCTCTCGGGCCTGACGGAAGGAGATTTGGTCATGATCGGCAATCCTGCGCAGGTGACCGCCGGGCAGAAGGTTGAGCCGCAAGTCACGGCAGCGCAGAAGTAAATCCAATCCGGTTATTGCCCCATGTCACGCTTTGCCATCCGCTTCCCCTATCTGGTCATTGTCATCTGTCTGATCACCTGCGTGGTCGGCGTGACCAGCGTTGTGAAGATGCCGGTCGATCTGTTTCCGGCGATCCGTATCCCGGTCGTCGTCGTCGCGACGTTCTTCTCCGGGATGCCACCGGAACAGGTGGAAACCGACATCACGGGCCGTTTCGAGCGCTTCTTCACACTGGCCAGTGGCGTGGATCACATCGAGTCGCGCTCGCTGCCGGGCGTAAGCCTGATCAAGATCTACTTTCAGCCGGGGTTTGATGCGGATTCCGCCGTTACCAGCATCGCCAACCTTGCGATGGCCGACCTGCGCAAGCTTCCCCCTGGAACGCTCCCGCCGGTGGTGTTGAAATTCGACGCGTCGAGCCTCCCGGTCTGCCTGGTTACTTTGAAGGGAGCGGGCCTGAACGAGGCGAAGCTGCGCGACCTCGGACAGTACGACGTCCGCAATCAGATCGCGAATGTGCCCGGCGCCTCGGTTCCGCAGCCCTTCGGCGGGAAGTACCGGCAGATCATGGTGTACGTCGATCCGCTGAAGCTGCAGGCGCATCAACTGAGTGTCATGGATGTCGTACGCACGGTCAACGAGGCCAATCTGATTCTTCCGGCAGGCGATGTGAAGATCGGGCCGTACGACTACAACCTGTATGCGAACAGCCAGGTCAATTCGATTTCGGATATCAATCGGCTGCCGCTGAAGACTGTTGGGAATGCATCGGTGCTCGTAGAGGATGTGGGTAAGGCGGCGGACGCCGCGCAAATCCAGAGCAACATCGTGCGTGTTGACGGGCAGCCGTCCGTTTATCTGCCGGTGTTGAAGCAAGGCGGTGATGCGAACACGATCGCAGTCGTGGAGGGCATCAAAGCCGGCGTCTCGCGGCTCCTGGATGTTCCCAAACAGCTCGTCGCCAACGTCGTCTTCGACCAGTCGAAGTTTGTCCGGAGTGCGATCGAGAATCTGATCCACGAGGGAGTGATCGGGCTCGCCCTCACCGGCATCATGATCCTCGTCTTTCTGGGCAGCATGCGGGCGACCGCCGCTGTGTTCTTGTCCATTCCCCTGTCAGCGCTCGCGGCGTTCATTGCCCTGTCGCTCGGCGACAATACCGTCAATGCAATGATCCTGGGCGGTCTCGCACTCGCATTCTCGAGGCTCATCGACAACTCTGTGGTAGTCCTGGAGAACATTTTCCGTCACATGGAACTGGGCGAACCGCCGGAAGTGGCCGCGGAGCGCGGCGGAAAGGAAGTGGCGTTGCCGGTGTTGGCGGCCACGTTGACCACCGCGATCGTGTTCTTCCCGGTGACCTTCCTCTATGGCGTCAGCCGATTTCTGTTCACTGCTCTTGCGCTTGCCGTGGTGCTTTCGCTGTTTGCTTCGTATTTCGTCGCGATGACTGTCGTACCGCTGTTTTGCGCGAAGTGGATCAAGGGAGTCCACGGACATGATGCAGCAGCCGGACGGGAGGGAGGCGGAGACTCGCCCTTTGCACCCGGTGGTCAAGTGTCCTGGGGTCAGCGTTTCAACGCCTGGTTCAACCGGCGGTTCACCCACATGCTCGACCGCTACGAGGGTGCACTCGGGCACGCACTACTTCGGCCGCTGGCCACGGTTCTTGGGATCACGGGCGTTTTCATTCTGAGTCTGGGTTTGTACCCGATGGTCGGCAAGTCGTACTTCCCGCGGACAGATCCTGCCCAGTTCGTGATCAATCTCAAGGCGCCCACCGGCACCCGGCTGGAGATCACCGACCGGGTCGTCAACCAGGTCGAGCAGATCGTGCGCTCAATCGTGCCCCGCAACGAGCTGCAGATCATCGTATCGAACATCGGTACGACTCCCGGATTTTCCTCGATGTATACGTCCAATTCGGGTCCGCACACTGCGTTTGTCCAGGTGGGCCTGGCGGACGAGCACAGTCTGAGCAGCTTTCAATACATGGACCTCGTGCGGAGGCGACTGCGCGAGCGGATGCCGCAGCTTGTTGCCTATTTCCAGACAGGTGGACTGGTCGATGCGGTCCTCAATCTGGGTCTGCCGGCTCCGCTCGACATCCAGGTGAGTGGCAGCAACTTCGAAGCGACCCACCGGACGGCCGCAGAGATCGCCAGACGTGCGCGCTCGCTGACGGCAGTCAGTGACGTACTGGTGCCGCAAGACATCGACTACCCCTCGTTGAAGCTGGATGTCGATCGGGTTCATGCCAGCCAGCTCGGCCTCAACGAGAAAGAGGTTGTCGGTAACGTCATCACCGCATTGACGTCGAACCAGATGATCGCACCCAGTTACTGGGTCGATCCGAAGAGCGGCAATGACTATCTGCTCACAGTGCAGTATCCGGAGAATCTGATCCGCAACTTCGCGGATCTATCGGCGGTGCCGCTGCGGGGTGTGCACTCGGATCGGGCGACGCAGTTGGACACGGTCAGCAGCCTGCGGCACATCGAGTCACCGACTGAGGTGGACCACTACCAATTGCGGCGGGAAATGGACGTCTACGTGGCGCCGTCAGGCGAAGACCTGAGCGGCGTATTGAGTCAGGTGCAGGACATCATCCAGGGTACGAAATTGCCTGAGGGTGTGCGTGTGACGGTCCGCGGGTCTGCCCAGGCTATGCAGACCTCGTTCAGCGCCTTCGGGTTCGGTTTGATTCTCGCGACGTTGCTCGTCTACCTGATTCTCGTCGCGCAGTTCCAGTCGTTCATCGATCCGCTTCTAATACTTCTGGCGGTGCCGACGGGCCTGACCGGTGTGCTGCTGATCCTCTTTATGACA
Source organism: Gammaproteobacteria bacterium (assembly GCA_028293745.1). Classification (GTDB taxonomy): domain Bacteria; phylum Pseudomonadota; class Gammaproteobacteria; order Steroidobacterales; family Steroidobacteraceae; genus 13-2-20CM-66-19. Next base: position 19,719 of record JAQGOF010000192.1, read on the forward strand.
GGAACAACCCTCAATGTAATGTCGTTGATGGGGGTCGTAATGATGGTGGGCATCGTTGTCTCCAACAGTATTCTCATCGTGGAGTTCACCAACCGTTTGCGAGAGGAGGGGCGCTCCTTGCGTGAGGCCGTCTCGCTTGCCTGCCGTGTCCGTCTGCGCCCTGTGCTGATGACATCGCTTGCGACGCTGATGGGACTCATTCCGATGGCCCTGAAGCTCGGGACCGGCAGCGAGGCCTATGCGCCCCTCGCTCGCGCCATCATCGGCGGCCTCGCCGTGTCGGTTGTGCTGACTGTATTCATCGTGCCGGCCGCGTATTACGTCGTTCACCGCAAGGATGAGAGGAAAACCGGAGCCGATGGGGATGCCAACGCCCCTGAAGTACGGATGAATCCGGATCCCGCGGTCTGAACAGCGTCAAGCCAACTGCAAACCATCAGCACGAACCGAAGCAATGAATCGATACGTCTTGACAGGCCTCAGCGCGTTGGCCATGGCCGGTGCTGCATTTCCCCAGCCGGTGCTGGCTGGGGCCCCGGATTCCGACCTGAAGGCAAAGCTGGTTGACGCGCTGCCAAGCGTGGCCCAGGAGATGATGCTCGCCCAGGCACCCGCAGAGTCTTCGATGAGCCCCGCCCCCGCGCCGGCCTCCGGTATTGCTCCGCAGACGTTGACTCTCGACCAGGCGCATGCGATCGCGTTGAAGAATCATCCAGGGATCGGGGCTGCGGACTATCGCGCTCTCGCGGCAAACGAGGTTTACCGGCAGGCTCGTTCGGGCCTGTTGCCGCAGGTGAGCCTCTATGGCTCGGTTGTTCAGGCCGAATCGGCCAATACCCGCATCATGGCCGGCGGGCTCAACAATCCCAGCGTCTTCAATCGAGCCGCCTTTGGAGCCGGAGTCAGTCAGCTCATCACTGACTTTGGCCGCACTTACAATCTTGCGGCAAGCAGTAAATTGCAGGCGAGCGCCGAGAGCCAGAACGCTCGAACGACACGAGAGCAGGTACTGCTCGAAGTTGACCGAAATTACTTCGGCGTACTGCAGGCTCAGGCCCTGGAGAACGTTGCGAAACAAACCGTGGACACGCGCCAGTTGCTCCTGGACCGGGTGAGTATTCTCGCGTCCAATAAACTCAAGTCCGATCTCGACGTAAGTTTTGCGCGTGTGGGTCTGGAGGACGCCAGACTCCTGCTGCAAAGGGCTCAGAACGATTTCGATTCGGCGCTCGCCTCCCTGTCAGCGGTGCTCGGCTATAGGGAGCAGCAGCGTTTTGATCTCGTGGAAACCAGACCCGAACCCATCGTATCCGGCAACGATCTCGCGCCGCTTGTCGAGCAGGCCTTGCGGGATCGTCCGGAGCTGGCGAGCTTCCGGGATCAGCGTGATTCTGCATTTAGGTTCGCACGCTCAATGCGTGACGCGAGGCTACCCACAATTTCGGCGGTGATCGCGACGGGCGATGCCCCGTCACATGACGTCCGCCTGCCTGATACTTACACCGCGGGTGGCCTTCAAGTGAGTGTGCCCTTGTTTGCCGGCGGCTTCTATCAGGCGCGTCAACGCGAAGCCGACCTTCGCGCCAAGGAGGCTGGTGAGTCGCTGCGCGCCGTCGAGGACAACATCACTCGCGACGTCCGAATTGCCTGGTTGAATCTCAATAATTCGCGAGAGAGGCTGCGGACGACAGAACAATTGGCCCGCTACGCGGCGAACGCCTATCAGTTGGCGGAAGCGCGTTACAAGGCCGGTAGTAGCTCGATAGTTGAGCTGAGCCAGGCGCAGCTCGAGCTGACTTCAGCCCAGATGGCCGAAACCAGCGCTCGATACGATGTGCTTGTTCGGCAGTCGGCGCTGAATTACGAGATTGGCGGTTTGATGATCACTCCCCCGACGGGGAGCACGGATTGAGGCCGGGTGCATTCTACTTCGGCTTGTCCATTGTGCGAAACACTCATGCGTCGGCTCCAAGCTCCTCGACACCGCGGAAGTCCTCTTCGATGCCGAATATCCTGGGCCCAAATACGCGCAACGCCTCCGGCCGCCGCATGATCGGCGCCGCGCTGTAACCGATCACTCGGACGCGCTGTCCATAACTCAACATTTCCGCGGTTAGCGGCTCGGCCGACTCAGCGTCCAGTACGGAAATCAGGTCCGGAACTACGGTGACCGTGCGGCCACGGTGACGGGCAACCAGGTATTCGTTCTGGATCTCAACGGAGAATTCCGGCTCATCGCCCCGCCCGCTGTTGATCAGAACCTCGCCCCAGTGCCAGCCGTCACGAGTTTCATGCCTCACATCGACGATTCGGCTGGTCTGCCCCTATACTTGGTGTACGAAGAGGGGTGCAGCAGGTAGGAAAAAAACGGAACAGAACCGAAAGCCGTCTTCCGCATGAGACCGTACGACGAGGCGCCGTTTGGTCTCTTTCACCTGCGCCTGGCGATTGGTAGTACCGGCGGCGCCTTCAGCGACGGTTTTGGCCTCGGAATCGTCGGCGTGGCGCTCGCCCAGGCATCATCGCAGCTCGACTTGAGCCCCGGATGGCTCGGTCTCGTGGCCGCAGGGTCGCTGGCTGGCCTCTTTGTTGGCGCGCTACTGACCGGGCCGGTTGCAGATCGCTCAGGGCGGCGAAGGATCTTCGCATACAACATGGCCGCGCTGGCCGGGCTGTCACTGTTGCAATTGTTCGTGGTCAGCGCGTGGCAGTTGCTGGCCTTGCGGCTGATCATGGGGCTCGTGCTGGGTAGTGACTATGTGGTCAGCAAGGCTCTGCTCGTAGAGTTTTCACCGCGTCGCGTGCGAGGTCAGCTGCTGAGCACTCTGTCTATTGCCTGGGCAGCTGGCTACGTCTGCGCCTATTTTGTGGGTTACGTTCTGCACGACATCGGGCCAGGCGGATGGCGTTGGATGTTAGCCAGCGGCGCAGTGCCAGCCCTGTTGATCCTGCCGTTACGAGTCGGAATGCCCGAGTCACCCCTTTGGCTGATGGATCATGGCCACACCACGCGCGCTGCGCAAATCGTTCGTGAGAGGCTTGGTGCCGATATCGCCACTCCGCTCGGCTGCTCCAGCGCATTGGCTGACGGGTGGCGCTGGAAGCAACTCCTGTCGCCTGCGTGGCGGCGCCGGACCCTGGTGGGCTGCGTGTTCTTTACCTGCCAGGTCATTCCATACTTCGCGATCGGCACATTCATAACACAGGTGATTTCCGGGTTGAGCCCGCACCACGGCGACCTCGGTGCAGCGGCTTACAACTCCTTTCTGCTGGTCGGCTCAATTCTCGGATTTCTCATCGTGGACCGGATCTCACGCCGGGGCTTTCTCGTAGGCAGCTTTGCCATCACTGCCGCAGCCATGCTCGTCCTGAGCCTGGGAGCGCAGTTGCCGCCAACGGCTGTCGCCACCTTACTGGCAGTCTTCGCGTGCGTGCTGTCCTCGCAGGCGAGCCTCGTTTATGTGTATCTGCCTGAGTTATTTCCAACAGAACTGCGCGCCTCAGGCATCGGCCTTGCCATTGCGGCAAGCCGACTGGGATCGGCGGCCAGCACTTTCCTACTCCCCGTGATTGTGGCGCAATCTGGCGTGCGCACGGCTCTGGGCGCGTGCGTTGCGGCACTCGTATTCGGCTGTCTGGTGTGTCTGTTCTGGGCACCCGAGACCCGCGGACTGCGGCTGGATTCGCTGCAGCAACCTTGAGCTCAGAACGGCGCGACCCGCTCGACTGCCCGGACGTCACAGGACCGTCGTCGCAGACAGCGCTTTCTCCTTGCAGGACCTGGGTCGCTGCCCGGGTGGCAATTTGCGACAGTTTGCGATACGCTGCCACAGTATGGCTAAGTCCATTCGCGTCTCCGACCGACTTTACTTGCTGGCCGAGGAGACCTCCCAGCGGGTGCATCGATCTTTAGCTCAGCAAGTCGAGCATTGGGCGGAGCTGGGACGCGCCCTCGAGGCCGCAGGGGTCACGACGGCCCAGGTGCTCGAAATCCTAAGCGGTAACCTGCGCGCACGCGAGCGCCTCATGTTGAAGCTCGGCCTCTCAGACCAGGAGAGCATGTACCTCTTTCCCGTCAGCCTTGCCCAACAAACCAAGGTGTCGTTTCCCGAGCTGAACAAGAAGACTTCTTGACCAGCGAGACCGAAGTCCGCGTTCTTCCGGACCTGCTCGAACGGATCCTCAAGCTCGCCGGTACCGACATGATCCTGGTAGGGGGGCAAGCGCTGGCCTTCTGGGCCGCTTACTACCACACGCCAGCGCCGACGATTGCTATCACCAAGGACGTCGATCTGCTCGGTACAAAGGCAGACGTTGAGCGTCTCGCGCGTGGTCTTGGCGCCAGGGCGGTCTTTCCTCAAAAGCAGGACATTACCCTGCTGATGGGACAGGTTCTGAAGGACCTGCCCGGCGGCAACTATGTCAACATCGACGTGATGTTTCGAGTCTACGGTGACATCACAACCCAGGCTATCGTCAGCCGCGCAGTGTTGGCCGAAAATCCGGCCGGCCGCTTCCGCGTCATGCACCCCCTCGATGTACTCCAGGGTCGCCTGGAGAACCTTCACGGACTGTCTGCTAAACAAGATGAGCACGGTGTGGCGCAGCTGCGGCTGGCCATCGACGTCGTTCGAAAGTTTGTGGATGACATTGCCTCACAGGAGGCGACCGGCGCGGCCAGCTCGCGTCGGCCTGTCGTGCTGCGTCACCTGGGTCGCATTGAGACACTGGCGCTGTCCGATGCCGGCCGCAAAGTGGCGAAGAGGTATGGTGTGCACGTGGCTGACGCGATTGATCCAGCACCCGTCGGGCATATCCAGCCTTTCGTGACCAAGAAGCTTCCGCAGCTGCTGAAGCTGATGTCGGTCGCACGGCGAGCGGAATTGGAGGGCTAGGAGGGCGGCGGGTCAGGCGAGCGGATGCGCGCTGATCGGCAGCGATCTCAGGCGCTTGCCTGTTGCCGCGAAGATGGCATTGCAGATCGCCGGCGCAACCGGCGGCACGCCTGTTTCCCCGATGCCACCCGGCGGGGCATCGCTCGGGATGATGTGGATGTCGAGCTCGGGCGTCTCGTTCAAGCGCAGCACCCGGTAGTCGTTGAAGTTGCGCTGTTGAACACGCCCGCTTCGGAGCGTTATGTCGCCCCAGAGCGCGGCCGACAGGCCGTAAACGATGCCGCTCTCGAGCTGCGATTCGACGATGCGCGGATTGACCGTCTGTCCGCAGTCGACGACACAGGTGATCTTGTGGACCTTGAGCCGTCCGCCCTCGATTGACACCTCCGCCACCTGAGCGATGTGCGACGTGTAGCCTTCCATGAAGGCGATTCCCTGATAGCGGCCCTTGGGTGGATGACCCCAACCGGAGCGCTCCGCAACCAACTTGAGCACCCGCGTGTGGCGCGGTTTTCCCGCCAGGAGCTCCAAACGAAAATCGAGAGGATTCCTGGACACTACGGCCGCGAGCTCGTCAATGGAGCTTTCGATTGCGAAGCAATTCGGCGCATGGCTGACCGATCGCAAATAGCCCACGTCGATGCCGATCTCCTGGCGGGTATATCTCAAATCGAAGTTGGGTACGGCATAGGGAAAGTTCTGCACATACTCGATCACTGAATCGAATGGATTCTTGTTGGTCGGATCGAATCTCGCGGTGATCGAGGGACTGGTTACATGCAGCGCCCATGCGAGCAGCTGACCCTTCTCGTCCAGACCAGCGGTAACTTCCTCACGCGCGGGCGGACGGAAGAAGTCGTGAGTCATGTCGTCTTCCCGGGTCCAGATCAATTTCACAGGCGCGCTGACTGCTTTCGAAGCCTGGACCGCCGCTGGCACGAAGTCCACCTCCAGGCGGCGACCGAATCCGCCGCCGAGAAGTGTGGTATGGATGTTGATCTGATCTGGCTTCAATCCCGCGGCCTCGGCCGCAGCCGATTGCGCCATCTGTTGCACCTGGGTGCCAACGTACACATCGCATCGGTCCGCCCTGACGTCGGCCGTGCAATTCATGGGTTCCATGGTCGCATGCGCAACAAGGGGCAGCTCATACACGGCTGAGAAGGTCTTTGCCGCTTTCTTGAGAGCGTCCGCCGCATTGCCGCCCTTGAGAGAGGCGGCAACCTCGTCCCTGCTGAGCGCCGAAGCGCCGGGCTTGGCGGCAGCCTTGTCGAGCAGCGACCACATCGCCGCGTTGTCGAGGGTCGCATTTGGACCCGGATCCCAGCTGATGCGCAAAACATCGCGCGCCTTCCGGGCCTGCCAGAAGTGGTCCGCTACGACAACCACTCCGCTTGCGGTGGGCAGCACCCGCCGAACGCCGGGCATTGCCGATGCCGCAGTCGAGTCAACCGATGCGGCCTTGCCGCCCAACGTGGGACTGAGCGCGATCACGGCATACAGCATGCCGGGAAGCTTTACGTCCAGACCGAATTCGGCGCTGCCATCGACCTTGTCCGGCGTATCGAGACGCGCGAGGGGTTTGCCGATCAGGCGAAATTGCGCAGCGTTCTTGAGGGCCACGTCCTTCGGAACCGGCATTTTCGCGGCTGCCTCGGCGAGTTGGCCGTAGCTCGCCGTCTTGCCCTGCGCGCTAACAACCTTGCCGTTGAGCGCGTGACATTCCGACGGATTGACGTGCCACGTCTGCGCCGCGGCCGCGATCAACATCAAGCGTGCCTGTGCCCCGGCCTTGCGCAACTTCTCCCACGCGTCCTGGACGCTGTTGCTCGTGCCGGTGACCTGCCCTCCATTCAGGGCGTTGACGTAAGGCTCACCGACCGGCGCTGCGACGATCTTGATCCGCGACAGATCGACCTCGAGCTCCTCGGCCAACAGCATCGGCAATGCGGTGTAAACGCCCTGACCCATTTCCGAGCGATCGACCACAATGGCGATGGAGTCATCGGTGCCGATGCGGAGCCAGGCATTCAGCTGGCCGCCGCGCGCCTCACCCGCGGCGCGTGGACCACCCGTGCTGGGGGGCAGCGCTAAGGCGAGCACGAGACCGCCGCCCACCAAAGCCGTGCGTTGCAGGAAGACTCGGCGCCCGAAGTCGACTTCGCGCGGGAAATCGCTCCCTCGTCCGTTCACGATGACTTCTCCCCGCGCAGAAGCTCGGCCGCCCGATGCACGGCTTTGCGGATGCGGACGTAGGTGCCACACCGACAGATGTTTCCGGAAAGCGCTGCATCGATGTCGGCATCGGTCGGAGAAGGATTGGTTCCGAGCAACGCCGCCGCCGACATGATCTGTCCCGACTGGCAATACCCGCATTGCGGCACGTCTGACTCGATCCACGCCCGCTGTGCAGGATGGCTCCTGTCCTTCGACAGGCCCTCGATGGTTGTGACGCGCTTCCCTTCGACGGCCTTCAGAGGCAGCACGCACGAGCGGACCGCGACGCCGTCTACATGCACTGTACAGGCACCGCAGAGTGCCATGCCGCACCCATACTTGGTGCCAGTGAGCGATAGATGGTCACGCAGCACCCAGAGGAGCGGCGTATCGGCATCCGCGTCGATGTTCTGCGTGGTCCCGTTGACCGTGAGGGTGACCATGTGACAAGCGCACCTCGCAACTGAGCGTCGCCTGATGCTACGCGATTCAGCGGATTCCGAGCAGCCTCTAAGACGGATGGCCCTGCGCTTCTAGATACCTGGAAAGCGCGGAGGGCGACCCGCTTCCGGTGGCGAGTGGCATCGTCTGCGCGGGCGGGAACCAACTTGTCGTGATCGACATTAATTAGAAGGGGTCGGCGCGCGAAATCAGGCGATGTTTGCATGTGCTCAATAGCAGGCCGCTGATCGCCGTAGCCGGAGGGTTCCACCCGCAGTGCAGGTACCGCGGTCGGCCATCATTCAGAATTTGGGAAGGTTTCCTCGGAAGCTGCAGTCGTTTCATTGCTGCTGCGATGCAGCATATTATGCCGATAGCCACGAGCTGAACGATGAAGATGCGAGACGGGGTCCAAGTCCCAGACCCGAAGGAATGGGAGCGGAAATGGATGGACATCACGGCGAAGAGGGCGTCCGCCGAGGACAATCCACTGACCGGAACACAGAACGCAATCGAGGATTCCCGCGTCCCGAGAATCGGTACGATGACAGGCGCAGCACGGTGGATTCGTTTGGTCAGCAGAATCGTGGTCGCCGTGGCAATCGCGGCGCTACTGCCGTTGCCATCGCTCGCGGACGAATCAAATTTGGAAGCCGTAGCGGTTCGCGCACTGCGCTGGGCGTTTTACGCCTCAAACGGGTACCGGTGGGAGTATAGCGGTATCCTCGTGATTCACGACGGGCAGCTCCGCTACTCCGCGTCGCCGAGTACACTCAAGCAAGTGGATGCGGTCGAAATGGATGCCGAGAAACAGCGCACTCCGGGCGACACTCTCGTCGGCCTCTATCACACTCATCCGTGTAACTCCGACGTGTACTTCCCGCAGTATTTCTCACCACAGGATCTCGTCTCGGCATTCTTCTACCACGTTCCAACATTCATACTTGACGAGTGCACGGGCGAAGTACACGAATTCGATCCGTTGCGGGACCGGGCAGCCGACACCGGGACCGTGGTCAGGGTTTTACGAAAGGACGGTACCAGGACCTGGGTCCGCTTACCCGCCGGAAGAGTGGTAGGCGACATTGGTGACCAAGGGCCCGATCTATCCCTCATCGAGCGGCTGATGAGCCACACCACGCAGTGAACATGCTCCGGTGATGTCGCGGTAAGTTGCTCATTCCAGCTTACTGATCAAGCGATAGACAGCGATCAGAATTCCGAATCCGAGATGCATCCCCACCGACGCAACAAACATCAGGGCTCCCATCTGGACGGTCACAGTCTTTGTTGCCAGGAGAAAAATAATCGCGCCGGCGAGACCGGTGAACGAAGCAGCGATACCAACAACAATCTTTGATGTCCCGTTCTTAGGCATCCTCGATTCCTGGCTGCGCGAGGCGAGGCGGCGCGTGCTCGAGGCCCGATTGTACGCAAATCGGCGGTTAGTTCTTCTTTTGCATCGATGGGATCAGCGGTCCCCTGTACAGTCGATAAAAAGTGCGTTTGCTGAGGATGGGCGCCGCGGCGCTACGCTGCCCGCATGCGCGCGCTTCGCCACATCACCAAACTGAACGACGAGGGCGGCAGCTTCCTGGTCAATGTGCGATGCAAATGTGGATATGCGTGCTGGATCAAGCCCAAGCAGCTCGCCCGTCGCTTTGGCTGGGGAGCGACCCTCGCGTCCCTGGCGCCCCGCATGCGGTGCTCAAAGTGTGGAACCAAAGCGGCGCAGGTCGTCGCCGTCGCGGAACCCCGCCCGCGGGGCATTCCAAAGAATCCGCACTAGGCGGAACCGCGTCCCGCGCAGGCTCGGGCGCCGGATCGAGAGCCTATGCTTTACAGTCGCGAGCGCACGCGGTGACGTCCACTGGAACCGCGTGACTGCCCACAGCAGTCAGACGTACGGCATCGCCCTACATGCTTGTTCCTGCGGTCCCGTTCGGATTCGCGTGAGGTAGCCCGAGCCGCGATGACCGTCAAGCGCCGGTTGTGGCAAGCGGCCCGGTTGGGAGCTCGAACAAGAAAATATCAAAGCTCATGTGTGTAGACGATGAAGCCCTGATGGCGGGCGACTTTGTCATACAAGGCCCGACCTGCTTCGTTGGTAACTTGGGTTTGCCAGTAAACGCGGCTGCTACCGGCGGCGCGCGCCGCTTCGTACACAGCAAGAATGAGTTGACGCCCGACACCAAGTCCCCGCCGACTCTCCGCGGTGAAGAGGTCCTGCATGTAACAGACATCGTTGAGGCGCGTCGTACTGCGATGAAAAAGGTAGTGCGCAAGTCCGACGACGCGACCATCGTCCTCGGCCACGAGTGCGTGAACGGCTTCCGAGGCGCTGAAAAAACGCTCCCAGGTCGATTCGGTGATCGACTCGGGCAAGGCAGCCGACCCACTGCGGCCATAGAAGGCGTTGTAGCCGTCCCAGAGCACCCTCCATTCCGCATGGTCGCTGCGAAGCAAGGGTCTGATGATGAAGGGATGAGTCAAGACGTTTCCTTCACACTACGCGGACAGCCAATGGGAACCGGAGCGTCATAGGGCCTGTCAACCACTTTCGTGAGGTGACGATACCTGCACAACGAGCTGTGTTCTATGGTTCCGTTTGGACCCGTGTGCCTGTGCGCGCCCGTGTGAGATAGACGCCGATGACTTTCTTCACGTCGAAATGGATCATTTGGCAGTGGCAGTCGCATGGCGAGTTGGGGTACGTCATGTGAGGCTCCGGGCCGGCCCCCGCTCGTGCTGTGGTGCGTAGTCGCGTCGGGGTAGCAGGAGCGGGGTGGCCAGCATGAGGACACCGGCGATCGCGATCGCCGTGCGGGGGCCGGTGATGCTGGCCAGCAGACCCCACAGGGCGGATGAAGGCTAACCCGAGCGACCAACACGCGCGCAGCGTCCCGGCAGTGAACATGACCTTGTGCTGCCCGAACCGCGCGACGAGTCGAGTGGCGAGCCGTGAACCGACCAGGCCGCCGACGCAGGGCGCTCCGAACGCGACGCCGTACTGCCAGGGTTTGAACCCGAGGTGGCCGAGCATGAGGACGGCGACCAGCGGCGTCACCGGGCCGAACAGGCCGATCGCAGCCCCGCCGAGCGGCGGTCCGAGCGCAGTGGCGGTCCAGGTCGTGGACTCGAACCGCCCGTTCGCGACAAGCAGGTCCTCCGGCCGCACGAGCGCCTTCAGGCATGCGCCGCTGGCCGCCCTGAAGACGATATTGGCTGCGCCGACGATGACCGACACGATCAGGAGTTGGACGAAGCTGAGCCACCCGAGCGCGAACGCGGCGGGGACGCTCATCAACGCCGCGAACCGGGTCAGGTCCATCGCGACCATCACCGGCCGCTTGCGGCGGAACTCCACCCACGGGCCGAGCGGCACCGCCACCGCCGCTCCCACCGCCAGTCCCGCTGCTGCCAGCACCGACACCTCGGTCGGCCCGGCATGCAACACGAGGATCGCGATCAACGGGAACGCGTCGAACGCGAGCCACGTGCCGAACGTGCTGACGGCATACGCCGTCCAGAGCCACCCGAACTGCCGGCCCAGCGTCCGCCTAACTACCAGTCCCAGCTCACACCGGTTTACCCGCACTGACTGATCTGGCGCAAGGAGTACGCGCGCACCCCGCTTTCACCATACTCTGCAACTACCTCGGCTCCGCACAGCCAACCCCCGCGACGTCGAGACCTGGACTCCGAAAGGGGCGCAGCGCTCAACGCTACCGCGTCAACCTGGCGGCAACTACGTCATGAACCGCAACTAGTCTGGCTGGCGGAAGTTCCGGACGAGCTGTACATGATGTCCGCGACGCTTTGACTCGCGAGGACGCGAAATACAACGAGGCGCTCAAGTACGCGCCCCACTGGGCGGCATTGAAAGAAGCTCGCGAGGCGACTGCAAAGCACAGGCCTTGATGTTGGTCGCATCGCCGGTCTGCCCGAAAGCTGCCGGTCGCGGCTGACCACCCCGGGGGGGCGAAACTTGTCGCGCGGCCTTTGATCGATATACGTGCTCGGTCAGTGACCGCGCGCGAGTCGTTCACGGCGCCTGCAGGCAGTTTCGGGGACCCGATTTGATCCTGCCCGAGTGATTAATCGCCGATTCGGCCATTTGCGGCAGAAAGGTTCGCAGCACGTATGCGTAGCAATGCCAGCGTCCCGGGAAGGGGGACTGGCCGTACCTGTTGATCGATGCCACGTACCTGAAGGTTCGCGAGGCCGGTCGCGTCACGAAATCGATCGCCGTCGTCACAGAGCTCGATCTAACAAGTTCGACGGACAGTTCGCGGCTTCCTCTAGATTCAGACCCCGAAGGCGACGTCTTGGCTCACCGATGCACCAAAAAAAATCGCCCGGGTTTTTAATCCGGGCGTTCGGTCGCTTGCTTGTGTGGAGGAGCGTCTCGTTTTTATTATTCGATGGCCTGGTGTCCGGTTTCGCATCCCGCAGTTTCCGAACCCATGCTTTCTTTGAATTCCTGACTTTCTTACTTCACCTTCCGGGACCGGTTTCGGCCCTCTCTGCTGGTTATATTTGCAATGGCCGTGCCACAGTCTCCGGTGCCCCATCCGATGTGACATGTTGTATCCGGGACGTGATTCAAGTGTGACGCAATGCTCGTTATGCGACCGTTTCGCCGCAGTTGCGGCGGCTGCCGGGGGTCGCTGCCAGGTCTGGAACCGGTCAACCAGGCGGGCGGTGTCAAGATCATCGACACGTTGGGGGTCAGCGCAGTGCTCGCGATACAGTCCGGCGGGCCCAAACCGTTCAATATGCTGGCGAATTTGGTTTTAAGCGGGTGTAAATGAAATCGACACATGCATTGCGCCCATTAGCACTGAGGCTCTGACGAACGTCCGAATAGCCTTCGCATTCCGTGTTAGCCGGACTATGATTCCCCCAATCAGCCGTTACCGAATTCCCAACCAGCCGCTACCCGTGTCACGCCGTGCTGACAAACGCGGCGCAATCGCCGTTACGCGATGGACAAATTCGACCGCATCTTTCGATTACATGCGATTCTTGCCAGCCGGCGAACACCGATCTCGCTGGATGAATTGAAGCGCAAATTGGATTGTTCGAAGGCCACCGTTCACCGCACCATCAATGCGCTCAAGGATTACCTGGCCGCTCCGATCGTGTTCGACTCTGAACGCCAGGGTTACCGATACACCGCAGACGCGAAAGCTCCTGAGTTTGAGCTGCCGGGGTTGTGGTTCACGCCCGCAGAGCTGCAGGCGCTCGCGCTTATTCAGCGACTTCTGCAAGAGGCCGGCCGTGGTCTCCTCGAGGAGCACGTAGGAGCCCTGACTAAGCGTCTCAATGAGCTTACCAGTCACAAGCGGCTCAACCTAAATGAATCGGCCCGGCGACTGAAGTTTCCGGCGCTCGCTGCGCGGCCCGCGGGCACCGCGTTCCAGCTCGCAATTTCCGCAACCCTGGAGCGCAAGAAACTCAAGATGCACTACCACGCACGAGGTACCAATGAGCACACGTTGCGCACGATCTCCCCGCAACGAGTGATCCACTACCGTGAGAGCTGGTACTTGGATGCCTGGGACGAGGACAAGCAGGCGCTTCGCAGCTTCTCCATTGATCGCATCCATGAGCAGACCGTGCTCGAAGAGCATGCGACCGACATTTCTGAAGATGAGCTCGACAAACACTACGCCAGTTCCTACGGCATCTTCAGTGGCGAGGCGGATAAAATTGCCATCCTGCACTTCACAGCCGAGCGGGCTCGCTGGGTGGCCGATGAACAATGGCATCCGCAACAACAGAGCACGTATCTGGTCGATGGTACCTACGAGCTACGCATTCCCTACAGTGATCCGCGGGAGCTGACCATGGACATCTTGCGCCACGCGGCAAACGTCAAAGTCATGGCCCCGGAATCCCTTCGCAGGGAAGTTCGCGATCAACTAGCTGCAGCATTGGCGCAATATCCGGACACAGGGCGGGCCGAATGACGCAGCCGATTGGCGGCGTCGGCTCTCCTCGTGAGACCTGAGTACCAATCTCCTCGCGACATAATCACGGCAGGGTCCACCTGCGCCCGTTTCCAAGCGCTGCCGACTGATTCGGTGCAGATTTCCTGCAGGTCCAGTCTCACGTTTTGAGACTGACGGGGTTCAAGCTACCTAACGCTGGAAGCAACCAGTTTGCGACTGACGGAGATGCCATGCTCGAATTCACCCTCGCGGTATTGACGGCTAGCGTTCTCGGTTTTGCCTTTGGATGGCTCGTATGCACCTCTCGATCACGCGCGACGGAAGCGGCTGCGAGCGCGCAGATTCAGGGTCTCCAGCTGCAACTCGAGCAAACGTCCAAGGACTTCAGCGAATTGAAGTCGGCCCATACCGAGCTGCGTCGTCAGCACTTCGACGAATCCACTGCCCGTGCCAGTGCCGAGGCCGTCGCACGCCAGGTCCCAGGGCTGGCCAGCAAGCTCGAGTACTGCAATCAAGAGATCAGTGCCCACAAAGCACGCGTAGCAACACTCGAGTTGGAGCTCACCAACGAGCGGGCGTCCCTGAAAGACGAGCGGGAACTCCTCGAACGAACACGC
>JAQGOF010000218.1 GCA_028293745.1 Gammaproteobacteria bacterium
CAGCAAGCTCGAGTACTGCAATCAAGAGATCAGTGCCCACAAAGCACGCGTAGCAACACTCGAGTTGGAGCTCACCAACGAGCGGGCGTCCCTGAAAGACGAGCGGGAACTCCTCGAACGAACACGCGCGACGCTGTCGGACTCCTTCAAGGCGCTGTCCGCGGATGCGCTCAAGAGCAACAACCAGGCGTTCATTGATCTGGCCAAGTCGACCCTGGAGACGTTCCAGGAGGGGGCGCGCGCAGAGCTTGCCGCGCGGCAGACCGCAGTGGATCAGATGGTACAACCGATCAGAGAGTCGCTGTCGAAAGTGGATAACAAGCTCGGTGAGATTGAGAATCAGCGAGTTGCCGCGTACTCGGCTCTGAACGAGCAGCTGAAAGGATTGGTCGAAACACACCTCCCGGTGCTGCGCACTGAGACGGCAAACCTGGTCAAGGCGCTGCGGCAGCCCACCGTCCGCGGCCGCTATGGGGAGGTGCAACTCAAGCGCGTGGTCGAGATGGCCGGCATGCTCGATCACTGCGATTTCGTCGAGCAGGAGAATCGGCAGACCGACGATGGACGCCTGCGTCCAGATCTCATCGTCAAACTGCCTGGCGGCCGCAATATCGTGGTCGATGCAAAGACGCCCCTTTCGGCGTACCTCGAAGCCATCGAGACTGCCGATGAGAGTGCCCAGCGCCTGCTGACTGCCCAACATGCACAGCAGTGCCGCAATCACGTCACAGCCCTCGGCCGAAAGGCCTACTGGGAACAATTCACACCCACGCCCGAATTTGTCGTGATGTTCATTCCGGGTGAAGTGTTCTTCAGCGCAGCCCTCCAGGAAGACCCCACACTGTTGGAATGCGGAGTGAACGAAAAGGTCATCCTGGCGACGCCGACCACCCTGATTGCCCTCCTGCGTGCCGTTCACTACGGATGGCGGCAGGAGAAGCTCGCCCAAAACGCCGAAGAGGTGGCGAAGCTCGGCAAGGAGCTGTACGACCGAATCCGTACCTTGAGCGGACATTGGAGTGAGGTCGGTGACAGGTTGGGCAAAGCGGTCGAAGCCTATAACCGGTCCACCAGCACCCTCGAGTCACGCGTGATCGTCTCAGCTCGCCGTTTCAAAGATCTCAAGGTTGGCGCCTGTGACAGCGAAATCGTTCCGCTCAAACAGATCGAGGTGATTCCGCGAATTGTTCAGGTGGAGGAGCTCATTCCTACCAGCCTGAGCGTCACTGGTCCGAGGCCTCACAATGGTAGTGCGGCAGCCTAAGCGGCGGCCTGACCTCCCTCGCGCGAGGATGGCTGCGCCGGTCATACGCCGACTATTCTAACCCGCGTCAGACATGGTGCTGTCGCCGAGAGTGATCCGCAGATACCAGCTTTCCAGCGCTGCCACGACCCTCTCCCGGAGCAAGAACTCCTGCTCGATACGTCCTTTCTCCAAATTGCGCAGATGCTGATAGAAATCCATTTCAGGGGCCGTCAATCCTTCCGGCGGCTGCTCACCCGCAGGACGACTCTCGTTGACCGACAAGGTCGAACAGGTCGCGTCGAAGAGTTCCCGGTCCATGAGCAAAGGCTCAAGATGAGGCTGCCGTCTGCGCGCTGCCGCCAGCATGACCAATCCCCAGGTGTCGATGTCGCCCCAGTAGGCAATGCGCTTATCTTTCAGCCATGTGGCATTCATCCATTCGAGGTTGAGCCCGGAGCCCAGGACTGCAATGGTATTCGGCAACTTCGGAAGCTGATGCAGGCAGCGTTCATTTTCCACAATCAGGATGTGCGAGGCGGGCAGAGGTGTTGCTGCAAGTTCCCGAGCGCGGACCCGCTGCTGGGAGAATGGCAACAATTCCGGGGATAGCGGCGCGACAAGCAGCCAATGTTGGCCCTCGTCCGGCGCGTCCAGGAAGGCCTCGAGGCCGAGCTCGCTCACCTGCCCGTCGAAACGCTCGTCAAGAAGGTGAATCAGCAGGCCGCGATGCCGTTCGAAGAATTTACTATCGATACCGCAAACCGACAGTGCGCGAAGCGGTCTGCCGGCGGCACTACCGGGTATCAACGCCATGGCCACTTCGGTGGCCTTGATGATTTCCGCTTCAGGCTTGTCTTGCAACAGCTGTCGCTGCCGCACCAGTGCGCGCCGGAACAACGGGTCGACCGCGCTCACCAATCGATCAAGCCGCTCGTAGTCCCGCACGATGAGCGGATCACCACAGGCCGCCACCCACTCGGACGGATTGCTCAGCACCCACTTGACCGGCACCTCCATGGGTTCGCTGCCGCTGCGGAAAGCCACGGTTTCCCAAATGACTCGACCGATCGTGACGGCCCGCCAGCGTTGCAGATGCTCCCGGATCAGATCTGTTTGCCGCGTGAACTGCGCCGGAGTGGGTTTCCCGATGGGAAGCGACACGGGCCAGACTTCCGCGAGCAGCAGGCGTTGCTCCCTGTTATCCGCGACTTCCCACTGCCTGGCCCAGCGTTGGGATAATTCAGCCGGGGACTTCATTCTGAGCGGCAGTTCTTCGCCGGGCGTGCTGCTCGAGCTCCTCCCAGCTGAGGGAGGTCATGGTGGCCCGCTGGCCCTTGCGATGAATCAGGATCGCCGAGCGGGTATGGGCTCGCAGCAGCCGCAGCTCCTTATTGGGCGTGACGAACAGCGGGTGCAAGCCAAACTCATGTAATGCGCTGATGATCCGGCCTGCCACGGCCTGAGAGCTCTTGGAGAACGCCTCATCCAACACGACTGTGCCAAACAGTGGCTGGTTGCCTCCTTCCGGACACAATGCGTAGCTCAGAGAAGCCGTCAGAACATAGCTCGCAATGATTTCCTTCTCGCCACCGCTACCGCCTTGAGAGCCCGTGCGGATCTCAATTACGGCGCCACTACCTCGCTCGATCACGGCTACGGCAAATTGCAGCCGGTAACGAGGATCCAGTAACGCGCGGGCACCCAAGGTCTTTTTCCGTTCGCTGGCGTCACGCAACAAGCTCACCATGTGTTGCAGCGAGCGAAAGTGGCTTTCTCCCTGATCATCCTTGACGGCAGACGAGCGAAGATGGCGCTGCGCCTGCTGAAGAGTTCGCAGGCTTTCGTGGACCACACGTTGCGGCTCCAGACGCAGATAGCAGCCGGGTTGGAAGTCAACCCGCCGCAGCGTCCGATTGAGATCGTCGATGCGCTCCTCGATCATGGAGACTTCATTGTCGATATCGCTCAGCAACTGGGTGACGCCCTGGTCGGAGGATTGATTCAAATAATCCAGAAAACGCTGCAGCTTCTCCGGGAGAGCCTCCTCGGTCAGTTGCCGCAGGCGCTCCAGATAGGTTGGCACGTCCTGTATTTCAGTACCCGCCTCGACCAAAGCGCCCGTGTCAAGCTTCAGGGCGCCCGCCATCTGCCGCACCAGCGTCTGTTCGCAACTGCGGAGGTCGCCAGCCGCTGACTCGATCGCTTGCTGAACAGACCTGGTGGCTGCGGTCTCCAGCTCGCCGAGCTCATCGAGCACGTCGCCAGCGGGAAGCGCGAGATGCTTGTCGGCCAAGTCCCGTTGCGCGTCCGTGAGGCCCGTGCCGATTTTGCGAAATGCCCGCTCCCGGTTGCTCGCCACCTGCTGCCGGCCAGCCTCCAGATTTGCTTTCTCCACATCGTTGGCGCGCTCCCTGGCTCGCAGGTCCTTCAGCTGCTCGTCTGCCGCCTTCCAGTTGGCGTGGGCCTTCTCAAGGTCGGAGTCGGGATCACTGAGTGCCTTCAGTCGCACGTGCAGCGAATCAAGCATACGTTCTGCGCCCGGCAGATCGATGAGACCGAACTGCGCTCCGATCAGGGCCTCAAACAGATGCAACCTTGCCTCTGTACCGTCCGCCTGCTGTTTGGCGACTTCATAACTGCGCCGGCTTTGCTTCAAGGCAGCTTCCAGGTACTCGATCTCCTTCAGCACGCCGGCCAGGCGGTCCTTGTTGTCGAAACCCGTCATCCAGTCCTGATCGAGCCTGCGCTGGTCCTGTTTCTCAAAGAGGCCGCGCCGGTCAGACATCAGACCCTGTTCTGTGAGACCGTGAGGAGTCTCATGCAGCAGGTCGGTGGATGCCACGCAATGGCGGTCGATGCCGGCCAGCAGGCGCTTCAGTGCCTGTTCGTAGGGGTGCCGCTTGAACATCAGCTTGCGCGTGAAACCATCCGCAAGGAACTCGGGCAACCTCGCCGAATCCTCGACCTCCAGCAGACGGACATGAAGCCGGTTGTCCCGACGATTTACCCAGGTCAGAGCCTCCTTGATGGAATCCCGTGGCACCATCACCCGCATGCGGTGCCCACCGAGCGCTCGCTCGATGGCGCCCCGCCAGCGGCTGTCTTCGGCTTTTACTTCGACGAGCTCGGCCACGAATGGCAGCGCTTCCTCGTCCAGACCCAAATGAGCGGCCAACTCACTCCTGAACGATTGGTGAGGGCCCGGAACGTTGGAGCCGGGTCGAGCCTGAATCTGCTGCAGCTCTTCTTTCAGTGCCGCCAGCTCCTGCTGGTCTCGCTGCTGCGCGGCCCCGAGATTCCATGCCGCCTGCTTCTGCTGAAGGAGCAGTTCCTGTTGAGTGGCCTGCTGCTCCCGGGCACGCTGCTGGTTGGCGGTAAGGGCCTCGGCGGTCAGGGAAGCGTCCATATCCAACCGGCTCGTCAGGCGCTGATATTCCTCGGCACCGCGCCGGCGGTCGGCGAGAATCTGCTGTTGCAGCTCGATCTGCTCGCGCAGTTGCTCGATGCTGGATCCACCCGATTGGAGATAGATGTCACGCAGTGTTTGGGCCTCCCTGTCGAGCGCCTCGATTTGCTGGCAGAACAACCGTGCACCGGCCGCTCGATCTTCAATGAGCTCATCGATCCGATTCAGGCGCTCGCCGTTGAGTCTATAGGTCAGCTCGGCATACCAGGTGGGAAGTACAGCCTGGATCTGCCGCTGCAGGCTCAATTCCCCTTGGTAGCGTTCGTGCTTTTCCCAGCTGTCGGCGATCGGCTTGAGCGATTGCTGCTGCTGCCGCGCGATTTCGAGCTCTCCGTGGATCGCAGCCAGGTCATCGAACTCCTTGGCCACCTCAGCGGCGCGCTCGAACGCGGAGGTGTCATCCAGCACGAGCTCGCGGAACACCTCGTCGATGCTGTTGAGCTGTTTGAGGCCGGCAGCACGATTGAGCAGGGTAAAAGCGTTCTCTCCTACCTCGAAGAAACGCCGCAGATGCGCCAGATACTCCTGCTTGTTGTTGCAGACACGCAGGCCCGATGTATCACGCCCCAACTGTTTGAGCGCTCGCGCGCCGCCCGCATGATGCGTCTCGAGCCAATCATCCAGACCCTGCTGCCCGGCCTGCGAAAAGATCCAGAGCCGTTTCAAGTCCGTGGCAGCGGAGCTGCTGTCATCCAGCCAGAAGATTGCCGCGATCGACAGATGCTGGTCCCCGTTGCTGAAGCGGGCCGCAATGCCACTGCTGGTCTTGCCGGGCCTGGCGATGTGCTCGTTGTCGCCACTGTTGTTGCCGGCCCCCGTAACGCCACGAATGTACGAGACGAGATCGCGGTCACTCTCATGTCCACCGGTTGAGGCCAGGTTGTAGCGGGGAGTCGCGGTAATCAGGGTCATCAGCGCATCGACCAGAGTAGTTTTGCCGCTTCCGGTAGGCCCAATGATGGCAGTGCCTTCGAGATCGATCTGCGCGGAGTGGCGTCCGGCGAAAGCTCCCCAGTTGAAGACCTCGACATGCGTCAGGACAAAGGTGGAGGAGGGTAGGGCTCCGGTGAGTGTCCGCTGGTCGTCGCTTCTTACATCCATCATCGTTCGCCCTGGTCCGTGGAGCGTTCTTGTTCCTTGCGGCGGCCGGCTTCAAGGCGGAAAGCCTGCAGCAGGTTATGCAGGTTCTCCGGGTTCGCCAGGTGGGCGATGATGGGTCGGATGGCGATCCGGTCGTGCTCATCGACCTCTGAAACGACTCCGTGGCCCTTGAGCTGCTCGAGCAGATTGCGCAGCCGCTTCTGCTCCTGGGCATCACTCCCCAGGTCGCCCAGATATAACTGCAGTTGAGGTAACAGGTCCTCGATGGAGACGACCGCATCAGTGGAACCGACACCGGCCTGCTGTTCGTGCGCGACGAATTGTTGCCGCAAGATCGCTATTAGAAGTGACTGCTCCAGATTCAGGCGTTGGCGTCGGACGAGCGGATGCGACCATTCATCCTCGACGCTATCGAACAACTGTTCAGCGACTGCGACATACGCGAGGCCCCGGATCTCGTCGACTTTGATGATGAGATCCAGTGGCTCCAGAATGCGACCAATGGCCTCCCGTTGTGTCAGGACCTCGCGATACAGATTGGGCTTTCGTTGCTCTTCCAGCAATCCATACTTCAACAATTCCAGCGCCGCTTCTTTGATTCGGCGGGGCGTATAGCTGTCGGAGTGTTCTGGCACGGTGCCTTCGTCGGCGCGGCTCGAGCGAGCGTCGCCGGCCGGGGTTTGTCCGCCAGCGTCAGGCCGGGCTGTCAGTTTGTCGAAGATGCTCGCCATGTATTTAAGGTTCCCATTCCATCCCGGCAACTGCCGTAGCGCTGAGCTCGACCTTTGGTATGTCGAATCGCAACGTGGTCCCTTCCTTGGCTACTACGTCCACGGCCTCGCGTTCGGAGCCGATGGGGACCTCGGCTTCCCGGGCGATGCTCAGCCACAGCGCAATCGTTTCGAGGTCGTGAGTGGGCGGTAGTTGCCGGGCGAGATCGGCGATGCTCATGGACACGCCGGACTCGTGCAGTAGCTCGATAGTCTCCTTCAACAGCGCCTGACGGTCCAACCCGTCGAACGCGGACCAGAAATCTTCCTCCACCTCGCCCAGATCCGCGCACTGTTGATTGAGCTCCAGCTCCCGATGCTCCTCGTAGTCCACTGCCTTGAAGAGCAGCCGTTCGATCAGCGGTAGGGCCCCGTTAGCCGGCGCGATCGGTGGGAGAGGGCTTGCAGTGCGCCGCACGGCCTGGCTGGTCCAGTCCACATCGAGCGCCTGTTGGAAAATATCGTTCAGCAGCGCCCCGACACGATGATGCTCGGCGGCCAGGCCCGTCTTCAGAAAGCCCTTTACGTCCCGCTCGCTGCGGGCACGGGCCTGAATGACCGCGGCCGACTCTTTGACGAGGCGCATGATCAGCCAACGCAGCTCCACCTGTTGCTGGGGGCTCAATCCGGACTGGGCCGCGGGATGGTTGAGAATCGTGCGCAGCCGGTGTTTCATGTTCTCCAGCTCCACTGAGCGGCCGAGCTGTTGATGAAAGGCGTGGAATACGCGCCCTTCCGCGCTGTCCAGCAGATCGTCGTGGCCGTCGAGGAGCTTGTCCACGATCGCGCCCCGATGGTTCTGTTCGCTCACAATGGTCTGGCGTAGCTGCCGATCGGCTTCCCGCCAGGAATCCTCGACTCTGCGAAAATCCGCCCGCAGGCCGGTGGCCAGGGTGTAGACCTCGCGGATGTGCTCGATGGCCTCAGGGCCGGCTATGACTTTGAATTCGCCTCGTTCGACAGCCGCCAGTTCCTGCTCGAGCTCGGCTATCTTGCGCCGGACATGAGCAGTCCGGCTCTTGGGGTCAGGATTGAGGCTCATTTCGAGATTGTCGATCTCCCGCTGGACGATGGAAAGACGCGAAGCCGTGGATGTCATGAGGCGGCCACCCAGCGACACGACGAACCGGAGCGCTTCCTCGAGCGCGTCGGTCGCATAGAGCCGGCCCTCCCGCTCAACCACCAACGCGAGTTTGATCCAGCTGCGCAACTCCTTGCGCGCCTGTGCGGAGTAGTCCTCACTATTTATTTCGAATTCGCCATCGTTCGCGTGTTGGGCGAGCATCTCAGCCAACGCCTGCAGGGCGTCATCAAAGCCGACACCATTCTGGCTCTGTTCGAAAAGAGTCTGCAGGCAGCTCAATACCAGGGGCGCGCGCCGTGCGGCGAGCAGCTGCCAGGCGGGATGGTGATGCCTTGCGCTGATGTACGTCTCGGTGCGTTCGCGGATCTCGGTGTCCATGGAGCGGATCCCCTACCTGTCACGAAATACGTGAATAGACCTTCCGGAAGGTTCGTGCAAGCTCCTACCCAGCTGGCTTGGGAACCAGTGAGAGCGAGGCGGCCGTGCCCGCCTACGCAAACGCCTCTTCGGCAGACTGAACCGGTCAATGGCCGAGGGCCATTTGCAGGGGGACGGAAAGATCGATCAACACGACGTCGCGAAATATCTCCGCGTCAGCCTGGCTAAACGACAGTGGAATCGTGTCGGACCAGATGCGTTCGGCTCGGAACGTAGTGAAGCCCGTCCCGCGCCGCGGCAGGACAAGGTTGCCAGCTTAATGCAGCCTTGGGGCAGGTTAGTAAGGGCGTCGTGTCGGTGAAGCTTGGGCGCTTTGAATGCCTGGGACAGCCTTCAGGGCTTCCACGACCCGCACCACGGGACCTTTGAATCGAACGAGAAAGGCGCCTTTCCAGCGGGCGTCGAGGTTACCGGGACATATGGGTTCCACCCGCGCTTCCTTGGCCCAGGACCGCACCACGCTCTGAAATGCCATGGAGCACGCCGGACTCCGCCGTAATTCTCGCGTGCAGCTTCTCGCTTAAGGCGGGATTGCCGCGCACGGTGGGACATCCTCCAGCCGCATGTATACCGGAAGCCCACGGGCGAGCGCGCGACGCACATCCTCATCCGCGCCTTTTGAGTCGCCGGGCAGCCTCAAAACGGCGTCGCACCGTTCGATGAGACGATGCGCGATCGGATAGCAGATTTCCTCGTACGCAACATCGCCCGGGCCTGTTGAACCGGCCTGGCGCAACAGCGGCAGTGCGAGCCATTCTCCGATCATTGGAATATGCCCCAACCTGAAGAGTGGCAATGTAACCGCTTCGAGTCGCGCCAGGTTGTCTGCCATACGCGTGGGATTGTCGAACGTGCCGCTGCGATACGGACCTGCCACGAGGATCATCATGGACGGCACCTGCCATTCGAAAATTGGGCCACCTACGCTTGAACAGTATCGTGCACAAACGTGCAGAGTCAAGAAAATTCGTGCAGGTCTGCGGAGACTTGAAAGTGCCCACTTTAGCGACGTCTTATTCTTTCGTGCTCATGTTTGCATCGTGTAAGCGTAGTTAGTCACGGAAGGCGCGCCAGACGCGCGATACTGCAGGCCATGCCGATGCCGTCACCCCCGTCTGTCGCCCTGACTCCCTCTTCATCCGCTGTGACGACCCGCCTGTCGCACGCGGAATTGGCATTCATTGCGATCGTAGTACTTGCCTTCGGCTCCATCTCGATACTCGTAGGCAAGGATGAAGGTTGGGATTTCCGCAACTACCATTGGTATGACGCTTACGCCTTTCTGCATGCTCGGCTCGGATTTGACGTAGCCGTTGCCCATCACGCGACTTACTTCAACCCGCTCATCCATCTGCCATTTTATTGGCTGGCGACGGCAGGCACTTCCTGGCTCGCGCTGTTTTATGTCGGTGCTCTCTACGGTCTGAATGTTCTGCCCCTCTATCTGCTCGCTCGTTCTGCACTGACCCGACTGGACAACCGACTGCTTGCCGCTGTTCTAGCGCTGGCCGGCTTGTTCGGAAGCACCGTGATATCAGCGCTCGGTAAGACTTCTTATGACACGGTGGTGAGCGCGCTCGTCTTTGGTGGTCTTGCGGTTCTGATTATTAAGCGCGATGCGTTATGCGCGGCCGCCGCGCCAGCAGCTGCCGCAGCCGCCAGGGCGGGTTTGCTGATCGGCGCCGCCACCGGCCTCAAGCTAGTGGAGGGCTTCTACGCCGTCGGCTTTGCCCTCGTACTGCTACTGCTGCCGGGCAGACCAGCAGTGCGCACTGCGCGTCTGCTCGCCGGCGGTGCAGCGGGAACTGCGGCAGTAGTCCTGTGCGCGGGGTTCTGGTTTGTGACGCTCGAGCGCGCAACCGGCAATCCGCTGTTCCCGTTTTACAATTCCGTATTTCGTTCCCCGCTTATTGATCCCACCTTTTTTGGCAGCACTAATTTTCTGCCCGTAGGATTCTGGTCAGCGTTGAGCTTTCCGTTCCGCTTTCTGCTCGACTACAGGATTGCCGACGACGCGCCCTTTCGGGACTTTCGCATTCCGCTGCTTTACGTGCTGCTGCCAGTCGCCACCGTGTGGTTCGCCGTTGCGCGCCCGCGATCCGCGCGGCTGGTGGCAGCGCCGACGACGCGCATATTGTTTCTCTTTGCCGTGGGCAGCTATGCCGCCTGGTTGGCATCGTTTGCGGTGTACCGCTATTTGGCCGGACTGGAAATGCTCGCTCCGCTGCTGATCGTAGCCGCCCTCGATTGCGCCCCGCTGCCGCAACGCCTGCGGCTCGCTGCGCTCGCAATTCTTCTGCTGATGGCAGCGCTGTTTGGGCACTACGGTTTCGGCGATCACGCCGCCGTGCGCGATCCCTATGTACAAGTGGAGGGCCTGTCGTTTCCCGATCCCGCTGGCACCATGCTGCTCATGACCGGTCACGAGCCCATGGCCTATCTGCTCCCGTCGCTGCCGCCCGCTATCCCCGTACTTCGGATCGATGGCTGGCTCGCGCAGCCGGATGACGGTTCCGGGCTGACGGCATTGATGCGCGCTCGTGTCGCCGCGCACCGCGGCGACCTATTCCTGCTCGCCGCGCCAGAGGAGCGCACGGCTGCCGATCGCGCGACCACTGCGTATGGGCTTGAAATCGTCACAGCGCAATGTCGTGAGATCCGCAGCAATCTTGGCGGGCCATACCAGCTGTGTCCGCTCCAGCGGAGCGCACACCAGCCTGAGTTGTAAAAGACCCGGCCAACTCTCCCGCTCCTGGCCAGTACGCGGCACTAGACCTTGCCTTCGGCTTGCGAGCGCAGCTTTTCGGCGATTGCGGGACCTCGCGCCTTAGGGTCGTGCCGAGGCACTGGTGTCGCGGAGCGCCTTGAACTCTGAAGTGGCCCGCCACTCAGGCCACCGTCGCGAATTCCCCAACTCCAACCCAACCCGGTAGAACAGGTCGACGTCCTCCGTCGCCCCACGCAGATCCCAGCTCGGGCTCCAAGTGTCACAGGTCTGGTGATAGCAATGCGTCGTATAGTCACTGACCCAGGCGTTACCAGCACTACGGCCACCGCTGACCAGATCTACGCCACCGCCGATCCCCATCAACAGCAGGGTGGGAACGCCGCGCTTGGCGAGCGAGAAGTGGTCGGCACGATAGAAGAGGCCGCGCTCCGCCTTTGCATCGGGCGTGATTGTACGGCCTTGCGCAGCAGCGGCGCGTGCGAGATCGTCCTCCAGTTCATTCTGGCCGGCTCCGACCAAAACGACGTCGCGCGACGGCCCGGCCGTCTGCAGGATGTCGATTGTCATGTTAGCAACCGTCTTTTCAGGCCGGTAGAGCGGATGGACGCCAAAGGTTTCCGAGCCTAGCAGCCCCCTTTCCTCCGCTGTCCAAGCCGCAAACACGAGCGTACGCTGGAGACGTGGTGCGTGCGCGAATGCGCGGGCAAGTTCAAGCACTCCGGCGATGCCAAGCGCATCATCGTTGGCGCCCGGCCTGATCGTACGTCCCTGGGAGTCAGGGTCGCCGATTCCGAAGGTGTCCCAGTGTGCAGCGAACAGGATGATTTCGTCAGGATGTGTCGTACCCGGCAGTTTGGCGAGGACATTGCGACTCTCCACGCGCTCGGTCTTGACCGGCATGTCGATGCTTAAGCGCGCGTCGCCGACCTCGACCGGCCGGAAGCTTGGGTCACGAGCCTGGCGCTTGAGCATCTCAAAGTCGAGTCCCGCCTTAGCGAAAAGCCCGACGGCAGCCTCGCGCGACAACCATGCCTGCAGAAGCACGGGTTGAAGTTGGTCGGCGGGCCGAGCGATGTCATAGGTGCCCCCCACTGCGTTGGAGGCCACGTTCCATCCATAGCCGGCAGCGGCAGTCTCATGCACAACGAATGCGGCGATCGCGCCGCGCCGAGCCGCTTCCTCAAATTTGTAGGTCCAGCGCCCGTAATAAGTCATCGCGCGGCCGCCGAATTTGCCCGCTACGGGCTCGTCCGGCCCTGCCTCGAAATCCGGATCATTGACGAGGAAGATCGCGACCTTGCCTTGCAGGTCGACGCCCTTGAAGTCGTCCCAATTTCTTTCCGGCGCCGCGACGCCGTAGCCGACGAATGCCATCGGTGCATCGATGATTGTGACGCGAGAAATGGGGCGGATCGTCTGCGGGCTAATGTCACGCCCTGCGAGCAGAGGCAGAGTCGACCCGCCAACCCGTACCTCGAGCCTCGTGGGCGTGCCTGCGATGTTGTGTACCAACGGTACCTGCTGCAGCCAGCCGCCCCTTTCACCACCCGGCCGTAGGCCGAGAGCGCGGAACCGATCGACAAGGTAGGCCACCGTCTTCGCTTCGCCAGGTGTGCCGGGCGCACGACCCTCGAACGCATCCGAGGCCAGCGTCTTGACCGTCGCCGACATCCGAGCCGGATTGATCGCAGATACCGGTGCGCCCGTGACCGGGACTGATGCCAGC
>JAQGOF010000221.1 GCA_028293745.1 Gammaproteobacteria bacterium
GTCGCACTGCCAGGGGCTCAAGAGGATGGGTGTGAACATCAGCGAGGCCCTCGGCAGGCTCCCCCGGCAAGCGGTCGGTATACCAGAACTCAGCGGCGCTCGCGCGGCGGTTGAGAATGTTGTACACACCCAGCCCAACTCGCCAGCCCCCTGCCAGCGCGAGTTGCACATCGCCATTCCACTCACCATAGCCACCGCTCTGGATCTGATCATCTGCCGAGAGCGGCTCTTTGCTAAGGTAGCGAAATTCGAGACCGCCGCTCCAGGGTCCAAGATTCTTGACATACAGGTTGAATGAGCCAGTAGCAAAGGGCGCGTTGGGCAGGTAACGGCCGACGTGCCCAGTGCCATCATTGAAATCCGTTTTGAAGCGTGCGTGATCGCCTGAGTAGCTGGCGTAGAATTCGAGCCACCGCAACGCTTGATACGTGAGATTGATCTCATAGCCGTGGCGCTGACTGGCAGGTCCTGCGCTGTCCTCACCCGCATCGGGATCATACGTGGTCTCCGATTCCGCATCCAGATTGAAGACCGACAGCGTGAGGGCGAGCTTGCCTCGTGCCATTTGCTGCCGCAGACCGAGTTCTTCTCCCTTCTGCATAGCGATGATTGGAGCGCCGCGTTGTCCCGTGGCCGCGGCCCGAGTGGCGCCGCGCAGATCGTCGCTGTGAAAGCCACGGCCGGCGCTCAAATACAGCTCAGTGCTGGCGGATGGGGTGACGATGAGACTGACTTTGGGCTGCAGGAGCGATTGGCTCGCCTGACCGGCATTCGTGCCAGAGTCTGTGCCGTGGATGTGATCTTCGCGCACGCCCAGAACGGTCCGAAACCATGACGTCCAATGGATCGTTGCCTGCGCATAGGCCGACAGGTCGATGAGATGCACGTGGTCGGTTTCACTGAAATTGAGTGGGTCAGCGCTGGCAGGCAGCACGATCCGGGCGGCGGTCGGCAATCGCGACACGTCGTTGATGTCGTAACGCACCTGCACACCGGTGAGCCAAGACGGCAGAAATGCCGGTTGTAGATTTCCTGCATAAGGACTTTTTCGTATTCGGCAGAGGCATAGTCGCCCGCGGCACGATGGCGCTGAATGACGGCGCGGGCCGCTGACGGCACACGGCTCACCAGCACCTCTGCGTACTTGACGTATTCAGCGACACTGGCCGTCATGTTCGAGATGACAAGTCCGCGCAAGTGCTGTGGATAATGCAACGCGTACTCCATGCCCAGCAGGCCGCCCCAGGAGTGTCCAAAAAGGATGAAGCGCTCAAGACCTAATGCCTTGCGCACCTGCTCGACTTCTTCGCGATAGCGCTCCAGGGTCCACAGGCCTGTATCATCGGGTGCGTCGGAGAAGCCGCAGCCGAGTTGATCGTAGTACCAGTAAGGAACGCCCGCCTGCGGTAGAAAATCCTCGAAGCACTCCAGATAAAAGTGATTGAAACCGGGCCCCCCGTGCAGTGTCAGCATGGGTATCTCGCCGGTTCCGACTTGCTTCACCCATATGTCATACTTGCCATCGACGCGGACAGTACGTGCACCGCCCGTGTGCACACCGTCTGGCCGTGCTACCGGCACTGCGTGAGCGGCGGCGGGCTGACGTCCTGCCCGGCGCTGAAGCTCTCCACTTTGGGCGGCGGCATCGTGTGCCAGGAGAACGCTTCCGGTAACAAGGAACGCGCGTCGAGAAACGTCGGTCATGGAATCATCTTCCTCCCGCGCCGATCTCTCGCGCAGCCTTCAATACTTCCGGAACGATCTGCGCGACATCGGCTGGCTGCGTTCGATGATTGACGAAGCAGGCACGCAAAGCGAAGTGGCCGTGCACCGCGGCGTTGGACAGATAGATGCGACCGTTCTCGATCACGCGGCTCAGAATCGCGGCGTTGAGTTTATCGAGGTCGGCGTCCGCAGAGCTCTGACAGTAACGAAAGCACACGGCACTCAGCTCCACAGGCGCCAGAAGTTCCAGCTGTGGAGTACTGCGAATGCTGTCAACCAACAGCTGGGCGTGCTTGAGGTCGGCCCGGATGGCCGCACGAAAGGCGTCGAGTCCGTGATAGCGCAACGACAGCCAGATCTTCAGCGCGCGAAATCGCCGCGACAGTTCCAGCGACTCCTCGAAAAACGCAAAGCCTTCGATCGGATCCGCATCGAGCACCCGGGCGTAGTCGCCCGTGTGCGAGAAGGCAGCGCGGGCGTGGCTGGGATCTTTGAACAGCAGCATCCCGCAATCGACCGGTTGATACAGCCACTTGTGAAGATCCAGCGAGAGGGAGTCCGCCGCACTCAAGCCGCGGAATTTCTCCGGGGCCACCAACGCGGCGGGCAACCCGTACGCGCCGTCCACGTGCAGCCACAACCCCTGCGCGCGACAGATTGCCCCGATCCTCTCCAGAGGATCGATGGCTCCCGTGCTCACGGTACCGGCAGAGGCGACGACCGCAATCAGCGCGCGCCCCGCAGCCCGATCCTCGGCAATGGCCGCTTCGAGCGCCGGCACGCTCATGCGAAAGTGCTCATCCACGGCTATGAGACGCAGATTCCGGCGACCCAAGCCCAGGAGCGCCACCGCCTTAGGGATCGACATGTGCGCTTCGCTGGACGCGTAGACTATGGCCGGCTGTGCACCGCACTCGTTGGCGGGCAACCGCGCTTCGCGTGCCATCGCCAGTGCCATCAGATTTGCCGCGGATCCCCCGCCACAGAGGCTGCCGCTCATCTCCTCGCGGCCCAGCGCTTGTGCGATCCACTGCAACACCTGTCGTTCGATCGTGACCGCGGCGGGGGCGGAGCGCCAAGCCGTGACATTTTGATTCAGCACGCTCGCCAGCAGATCCGCCAACGCCGCCACCGGTTCGCCCGAGCCCAGTACGTAGCCAAAAAACCGCGCACTCGGAGCGCGCGACATCTCCATCACCGGCTCCAGCGCATCGAGCGCCGTAGCGTGTAAGCCCTTATCTGGAGGCGCCTCATCAAAAGCCTCCCACATCTGCGCTCCGGACACGTACGGATAGGCGCGCACATCCGGCAGCTGCCCGTAATAATCTGCAGCCAGGGAGCTCACTCGGGCCGCCAGCCTCCGGAACTCCGCCTCCGAAATGTCCAGTGGGTTCATCGCAACGTAGCTCCTATTTCACGAGGCCTCGCTCGTAATAGATCCGGCAGTTGAGCTCAGCCGAAAGCGCGCCGGCGACTTGTTGAAGCTTGAGGATCAGCGGTCGTGGCGGCGGCGTGCCGATCTGCGCTGAGGTGCCGACGATACCGATAATGCCTATGAACTCATCATCGTCCCGAAACACAGGCGCCGAGAGGGCATTGATCCCCGGCCGAACTTCGTCCAGGGCCTCTTCGTAAAAACGCTCGCGGATGAGGTCGAGGCGCGCTTCGATGAGTTGACGATTAGTCATCGAACGCGGCGTGAACGCGGTGAGCTTGCGCCCAAGCACGCGCTTGCGGGCGGCCTCGTCGGCAAAGGCGAGCGCGACCCGGCCTTGGGAGGAACAGTGCGGCGGGGGCCGGTTGCCGGGCCGCGAAGCGATTGAAAGCCGGTCCAAGTACTCCAGACACGAGAGGACGATGGGCTCTCCGTTACCCGGAACGGACAGTAGCGCCGTCTGCTGCGTTTGATCGCGCAGTCGTGTGAGAAAGGGAGCCGCGACGAAGCGCAGATCGAACTGCTCCAAGGCCGCTTCCCCGAGCGAGAAGAGTTTTCCGCCAAGACGGTAACCCCCGTTGCGACCGTCCTGGAATACGACGCCAAGGCCCTTCAGCGTGGACAAATGTCGGTAAACGCGCGGTTTGAGCTCGCCGAGCATGCCGGCAAGATCGGTCAATCCAACCGGTCCGTGGGCATTCGACAGCTCGTCGAGAATGCGAAATGCAGTCTGCACCGACTGCAGCCCCTCACCGGCGTCCGGGCGCCTGGTCCGCATCGGCGGTTGTACCCTCCGAGGCCTCGTCTTGTGTTTCATGGGCGCAATCCGTCCGACCAGCCATGCTGGAAAACGCGAGTCACACACATCACCCGCCGGGGGTATAATATCCGAAACACGGTTTCTCTGGCCGAAACAATTTGCCGGGTGGCCGCGTAGGGGAATCAACATGTTCCTGAACAATTGCTGGTACGTCGCGGCCCTGAATGATGAGTTGATCGACGGCAGGCTGTTGAGCCGGATGTTGCTCGGACAGCACGTGCTGCTGTTTCGCGGCGAGAGCGGCAAGGTGTTTGCGCTCAATGACCGCTGCCCGCATCGCGGCGCGCTGCTCTCCCAAGGCCGCCTCGAAGGTGACGGCGTGCGCTGCATGTATCACGGCATCAAATACGACGGCTCCGGCAAGTGCGTGCAGATTCCCGGCCAGGACATGATTCCGCCGAAACTACGCGTGCCCGGATATCCGGTGGTCGAACGCAGCCCCTTCATCTGGGTCTGGATGGGCGAGGCGGCCAAGGCGGATCCGGCGCTGATCGTCGATTTGCCCTATCTGCACGACCCGAAGTGGAAAGGCATCCCGGCGTATCTGCACTACGATGCCAACTATCTGTTGATCGTGGACAACCTGAGCGATTTCTCGCACCTGGCCTTCGTGCACACCCGCACCCTGGGCGGCTCGGAAGAGTATGCATTCGTATCAAAGCCGACTGTCATCGAGCGGCAGGAGCGCGGCTTTCGGGTTGAGCGCTGGCATCTCAACAGCGGTCCGCCTCCGTTCCACCAGAAGGTGATTCGCGACAAGACCTCAAAAGTGGACCGCCGCAACATCGCGACGATGTTGGTGCCCGGCATCTTCACCATGGAGACACTGTTCGCCCCCGCGGGCCAGGGCGCCCAGGCGGGTAATGTCGCAGGGGCAAAGGAATACCGCAACTGCCAGTTCATGACGCCGGAAACCGAGCGTACGACCCACTTCTTCTGGTCGTATCTCAACAACTTCGAGGGCGAGGACAATACGATCTCCCGCTCACTGCTGAACAGCCTCATCGAGGGCTTTATGGAGGACAAGGCGATCATCGAGCGACAGCAGACGACCCTGGATGAGGATCCCAGCTTCCAGATGTTGGGCATCCTGGCGGATGCGCCGCTCGCGCATTTTCGACGCATCCTTGGAAAACTCATCGACGCGGAAAGGGCTGTCGCGCCGGGTCAGTCGAGCGGCACGCGACCGACTACCGCAACAGCATAGAGGGCCTCAGTTTGAGGTGACTACAAAGAGAGCGTTTTGGGCGTTACGGTGTCCGATCTCTGGATGCGGCCTGTCCGCCGCTTATGACCTCTTCCTGCAGGAAATTTCGCAGACCCGATTTGCGGTGTCCCTGCGGTTCCGGTCCGTGTACGCGTGAGATGACGGCGACCGCGGCCAGTCCCAACACAAGACGCCGCCCGGCCGCTGACCGCCGCGGAACTCTAGCCGCCCACTGCCGCCATGTATCGCGCACCTTCGCAAGCCGTCACGAAAATTCGACCGAGTCACGGAATAAAACTCGCGCGGCGCGAGTCTAGCTGTGTGTGAATTCACCCTCGGCACCAGAGTCCCTCCGCACGATTCCATACTTGTAGGAACGCCCCGGCGTTGGGTCGTGTTCGGGCGCTTGCGCCGTAACACACCAGAAGGACGAGGAAGCATGTCTCCAATTCTGACTAGCTTGCGAATGCGAGAACCCTGGCCGGCTGCCGCAGCAGCTCTCATCGTCCTGGCGCTGCAGGCCTGCGGTGGAAGCGGGTCTACCGCCCCGCCGGCGCCGATGCCGACCGGCACCATGTCGGTTAGTCCGACCTCGATCACCGCTGGCCAATCGGCTACGCTGATGTGGTCAAGCACCCAGGCAGCCTCCTGCACGGCGAGCGGCGCCTGGAGCGGAAGCCAGGCGGCGATGGGCTCCCAGGCGGTGACGCCCACCACGTCCGGTT
>JAQGOF010000061.1 GCA_028293745.1 Gammaproteobacteria bacterium
AGTCGGGAGGCCGATGCAGTCGTCCTCCACTTCCGGCTTACGCGCGGTAGCTTCGCGACGACTGTGCTTCGCGAGCTTTTTGATGTCGGGGGGGCGGAGGGTGAGGCCGAGGGGGATTGACCGGCCGCTGCTGGCGCTCTACCGCCGCGTGGGGTTTACCGGCCACGTGGCAAGCAACACGTACAACGCTCCCGTGCCGCCATCTACCTGCCGGGCCGACACATACCCCAGCACTGGCCCCACTCGCCGCAGGACGCTGCTTACGGCACTCTTCAATACCGGCCCTCGATTGCCGGAACGTAAACCCTTTCCATGGATAATCCTCACGCACCGAAAGTGGCGTTCCAAGGCGTGGGCCAGGAACGCCCGCAGCTCCTCCTTCGCCTCGGGTACCGTAAGGCCATGCAGGTCGATTTCCGCCTGGACACGGTATTGTCCACGTCGCAGCTTGCGCAGGACTCCGCTCTGCACGCCGTCTCGGGCGAAGACCAGTTCCTCGCCGCTAGCAAGCTCAGGGTCGCCCACGTCCGTCTCAAGGCTCTCCTGCAGCACCGCGCGCCGGTCGGCGCGTGTGAAGCGTGCGCGGGGAGGTGGCCGGGGAGTTTCTGGTACCGGAACGCCCGGCGTCAGCGGCTTAACGTCGCGCACCGCTTCCCGGAAGAGGTGGGCGTCGTCTTCGTTGAGCTTCGGCTTCACGCGACCTCCGCGGAAAGGAGACAAAACAGTATAGTGACGCGCCTTTTATTGGCTCCAGCCCCCGGGCAATCTTCGCCTCTACGCATTTGAAGACCTTGACTGCTTGAAAATCCTGGTCAGCAACGACGACGGCTTCCGTTCGGAGGGCATCCGGCGCCTCCGGGAGGCCCTTCTCACGCTCGCCGAAGTCACGGTGGTGGCCCCGGATCGCAATCGCAGCGGCGCGAGCAATTCTCTGACCCTGGACGTGCCGCTCCGCGTATTCGAGGCTGAGCCCGGCGTCTACTTCGTCCCCGGGACACCCACCGATTGCGTGCATCTTGCCATCTCGGGTTTGTTTGACTACCAGCATGACATGGTGGTTTCCGGGGTGAACGACGGTCCGAATCTGGGCGATGATGTCCTGTACTCCGGCACAGTGGCAGCGGCGATCGAAGGCCGCTTCCTCGGCCTGTCAACTATCGCCGTATCTCTCAATACGCAGCCAGGCACCGGGCGGCATTTCGACGCTGGGGCAGAGGTCGCCCGGTTGCTCGTTGCGCAGTTACTGCGCAAGCCGCTCGAGCGACCGTTGATCCTCAACGTCAATGTGCCTGATCTGCCGCTCGCTCACATGCGCGGTTTTCGCACGACCCGACTGGGGTTCCGACATCCCTCGGAGCCGGTCGTGCCGGCGAAGGACCCGCACGGACGTCCGGTCTACTGGGTGGGCCCCGCTGGCCCGCAGAACGACGCAGGACCAGGTACCGATTTTCACGCTGTCTCCGAGGGATATGTCTCGGTGACGCCGTTGCAGATAGATCTAACCCGGCACTCCGCGCTGCCGGTTGTGCAGAGTTGGCTGGAAGGCATTGATGGTTGACGTTCGACTTGCTGGTATAGGGATGACATCCGCGCGCACGCGGGATCGTCTGGTGCAACGGCTTCGTGACCAAGGCATCACGAACCTGGCCGTGCTGGATCGTATTCGGAATGTGCCGCGCCATATCTTTGTCGATGAGGCGCTGGGCAGCCGGGCGTATGAAGACACCGCACTGCCGATAGGTTTTGGCCAGACTATTTCGCAGCCCTACATAGTTGCGCGCATGACCGAAGCGCTACTCGAGGGCGGACCGCTGCATAGTGTCCTGGAGGTCGGGACCGGTTGCGGTTATCAGACCACGGTACTCGCCCCAATGGTTGACCGCCTTTACACAATAGAGCGTATCGAGCCTCTAATGATCCGCGCCAAGGAGCGCATCAAGGAGCTCGGGATACGTAACGTCCGATTCCGCTACGGCGATGGCATCGCCGGTTGGAAGGCGCATTCGCCATTTGACGGAATTCTCGTCGCGGCCGCTCCTTTGACAGTGCCCGAAGCGCTGATCAAGCAGTTGAAAGTGGGCGGGCGTCTGCTGGTTCCTGTGGGCCCCGAGGGCGAACAGGAGCTCGTCCGCTTTACACGCAAGGAGCAGCGTGTCGAGAAAGAATCATTGGGGCCGGTTGCATTCGTCCCGCTGCTCGGGGGAACTGCATGACAAACATAAGGTACTGCGCTTAACTCGCTGAAATGAAAGCTATTCCACTCTGATGCGTGGGTTTCAATGCATTGGTATGGAATTCACTGACTTACAGGGGTCGAGACACGGTCCAAAGGCGTGTTGAGGTGAAGTTGGAGGGTGAAAAACTCTTTGTCGCGCAAAGAGCTTGCGCATCTATCTGTCACTTAGTTAACATCCGCCGTGTCGCGTAACAACGACACCGCGTGAGGCGGACTGAAGAAGACACAGGGAGGAGGGGAGTCGAGACAAAAGCAATAAGGCGGCAAGAAGAAAAAAATAAAAGGCAATTGTTCGAGTCTGTCAGCTTCGAATGATTGTTTGATTGGTTAAATCCCCCCTTCCCTGCGTCTTCTTCAGCCGCCTCCGGCGGCGACTTTCCTGTGGGGCGAAGCGCCCCACACCATGCTTCTTTAAGAAAGCGCGTTCGGGCCGAGCTGCGGCTACTTCAGAAACAGCACGGCGGCTACGCGGCGCTCTTCCTGGACCAGGATGTTGAACGTTCGGCAGGCGGCGCCGAGGTCCATGGCTTCGATTCCGATGCCACGGGTGGCGAACGTGGAGCGGATCTGGGCGGGGGCGAAGCGTTGCCGGGCGCCGGTGCCGAGCAGAACCAACTCCGGGCGCAGCTCGAAGATCGGCTCCAGGTGATTCACCTCGAGCTCATCCAGCGTGGCGGGTGGCCAATCGGCGATGAGGGCATCGGCCGTGACGATGCAGCTCGAGCGGACGCTGTGCTCGCCAATCCGAATCTCTTCCGATGAGTACGAGCGGATCACATTGACGTTCGATCCGCCTTCAAGTGTGAATTTCATGGCTGTGCGGAAACTCTCGTGTCCTGGGCGCGCGCCCGGCAATGTTCCGCGCCAGTATAGTTTCCGACGAATATAATGGCTCGTGCACGACCTCGTTATCGTCGTATCTGACCTGTACGTACCCCGGGAAGCGCCCGAGCGCGAATTGTCTCACGGCGTTGCTCTGCCAGGGCTCCAGCATGCCGCGCGTTTCGGGAGCCGAGCAGGAGTCGCGGGTGGATGGCGGTCCTGGCTGGCACGATGGCTGAGCGCCGATCAGCAAAGCGGCCGCGGTTCCGCCGCCATTGCCGCCAGCGCGCGCGATGACCCGGATCAGAAACTCGTTCACGCTGCTCCCGCGACTGTTGCAGCCGCCGCGTTGGCCCGAAGCGAGGCGGCGATGGTGTGGATGGCGACACCGGTGCATCTCGTGGCAGGGCTCACCAGCCTGCACCTCGATCGCCGCAGCATTCTGCGGCTCTCCGCGGATGACTTGACGGCGCTCGCGACGGAATTCCGGCGTGTCTTCCATGACTCGGGTTTCGTGCTCGAGCCACTCGGTACGGGAGACTTCCTGCTGTTCGGTCGGCAGATGCCAGTCGCGCAAACGTTGGAGCCCGCGCGCGCAATGGGTAACAGCATCGCCGATGCACAGCCTGTTGGTGCCACTGATCCGGCGCTGCGCAGGTTGGGCGCCGAAATCGAAATGTGGTTCCATGAGCATCCCGTCAATGATGTGCGCAGGCGCCGCGGTGAACCGCCCGTCACTGGACTGTGGCTATGGGGCGGCGGGCCTTCGCCAGTGCCGCACGAGAGCGTACCGGGTCATCCCCGCGATGCAGCGGCCAACACGCCCCGGCCGCGCGGCTCCCCCGTCACAGGTGTCGCACCTTCAGACATCGCCTTTGGCTGCGACGCCTATCTAAGCGGCCTGTGGGCCTCGATCGGCAAAAAAGTATTTCCCTTGCCTCAACAGCTCACAGACATCTTCGGCTATCCTGGGGTGCGACGCGCGGCGGTAGTGATCGAAATCGGCCCCATGCTGCATTCCAACCCGAGGTGGACATTTTTTGATGCCGTGGCGCAAATCGATCGCACCTTCATCGGCCCTGCAGTCGAGGCGTTGGGCGCAGCCAAAATCGAGCGACTCGTGATACTGGCCAATGATCACCAGCTGACCGTGCGCGCGCGCGACCGCTTCAAGCTATGGCGGCGGATTCCCCCTGGGCTAACGGGCCTGCAGTGAGCCCGTCGTCAACTTCGATGACCACGAGCGTAGCGACGCTATTGGCGTCGCTCACCAGTTCTCTGGCTCCTACTTCCCGTCCGGGCGCTCTGCACGTCGTGCGGCGCGTACCTGGAAAGGATTGCGCTGGGTTCGCCAGCGATATGCATCCTGTCTTGCAGCGTATCTATGCCGCACGGGGCATTCGCTCTGCCTCCGATCTCGATGTTTCCCTCGAAAGGTTGCACCCAGTCGGCACCTTAGAAGGCATACACGCTGCTGTCGATCTGTTGCTCGAGCATCGTGTCGGTGGTCGCGTGCTCGTAGTTGGCGACTTTGATGCTGACGGCGCAACCAGCACCGCATTGATGATCCGTGCCCTCACGGCGTGGGGCTTCGAGTCGGTCGACTTCCTCGTGCCCAATCGTTTCGAATTCGGCTACGGCCTGACGCCCGAGATCGTCGCGCTGGCAGCGACTCGCTCGCCGACACTGATCGTCACCGTGGACAACGGAATCTCCAGCATCGCTGGT
Organism: Gammaproteobacteria bacterium; assembly: GCA_028293745.1. Taxonomy (GTDB): domain Bacteria; phylum Pseudomonadota; class Gammaproteobacteria; order Steroidobacterales; family Steroidobacteraceae; genus 13-2-20CM-66-19. The sequence goes on from JAQGOF010000061.1 coordinate 4,787, forward strand.
GTCGCAGAAGCCCGCTCACGGGGCATCGCGGTCCTCATCACCGACCATCATCTGCCGGGCGAACTGACCCCGGACGCCAACGTGATCGTCAATCCGAATCTGCCGGGCAGTCAGTTTGGAAGTCGAGCGCTGGCTGGAGTTGGGGTCGCGTTTTACGTCATGGCGGCCGTCAAACGCAGACTCGACGAACGCAAGCTGACGCCGCCAGGCGCGCCGAGCGTCTCCCGATTTCTGGATCTGGTCGCACTGGGGACGGTCGCCGATGTCGTGCCCCTGGATGCAAACAACCGCGTACTCGTCTCACAGGGGTTGCGGCGGATCCGATCCGGTCACTGCGTACCCGGCATTTGCGCACTTCTGGACATAGCAGCGCGGCAGGGTGGCGATCTGACTGCCACGGATCTCGCATTTGCCGTAGCACCGCGGCTCAACGCCGCCGGGCGAATCGATGACATGTCAATCGGCATCCGCTGCCTGCTCGCGGACGATCCGCTCCAAGCGCGCAGCCTCGCCGAGCGCCTGAACGAGCTCAATCTCGAGCGCCGGGCCATCGAGGCACGCATGCAAGCCGATGCTCTCAGCGCGGTGCGCCGCTTGAGAGATCCCGGCCCCGAGGCGCTCCATCGCAGCGGAGTCTGCCTCTTCGATGAATCATGGCACCAGGGCGTAGTCGGCCTCGTCGCCAGCCGTGTAAAAGACCGGCTGCGGCGCCCGGTGATAGCCTTCGCGCTTGCCGGTAACGAGCAGTTGCGCGGCTCTGCGCGCTCGGTCCCCGGAATTCACATTCGTGACGTCCTCGATTCGATCGCCGCGCGCCGGCCCGAGCTGATCAGCAAATTCGGCGGGCATGCCATGGCGGCCGGGCTGACACTCGAGCGTGCCCGGCTGGATGTCTTCGCCAGGGCGTTCGATGAGGAGGTTGGACGGTGGGCTGCCACAAGTGCTGGGGCCGATGCCGTTGAAACTGACGGCGAGCTGTCAGTGCACGAGATTGCGCTCGAGACCGCTTATGCGGTGCGCGGCGGCGGGCCCTGGGGACAGGCATTTCCGGAGCCCTGTTTCGATGGTGTGTTCACGATTCGCAATACGCGCATCGTGGGCGAGCGTCACTTGAAAATGTGGGTGGAGGTTCCCAAGACGGGGCGGTCATTCGACGCGATTGCCTTCAATCACATCGAGGAGCCCGAGCGCTTTACCCCACCCGAGGGAGCCGTGCAGCTCGTTTACCGCCTCGACGTGAATGAATATCAGGGTGAGCGCCGCCTGCAGCTGCTGGTGGACCACGTCCTTGCCGACCCCCGAATTGGCAATAGCGTCGCCTGACGTTTAGCATGCCCTGCTTTGAATCCACACCCGCCCGCCCTGGCTGGCGACCCCATCACAGGCATCATTCAGCAATGGAAGTCAATCAGCTCAAGCGCCAGCTCAAGGATCTCGGGGAGCGTATCGCCTCCCTTCGGGGGTTTCTTTGAGTACGACCAGAAGAAAGAACGGCTCGAGGAGGTCGGGCGCGAGCTCGAAGACCCTGCCGTCTGGTCGAACCAGGAGCGTGCGCAGGAGCTAGGTCGCGAGCGTGCACGGCTCGCAGCTGCCGTGGAGGAGATTGACCGGGCGAGCAAGGGAATTGCCGACGCCGCCGAGCTGCTCGAGCTCGCGGAGGGCGAAAACGACGAGGCGGCCGCGCGTGATATCGAGTCTGAAGCCGTGCCCCTCGAGGCGGACGTACGCCGTCTCGAGCTCAAGCGCATGTTCAACAAGGAGATGGATTCGCACAGCGCCTTCCTCGATATCCAGGCCGGTGCCGGCGGCACCGAAGCGCAGGATTGGGCGCAGATGCTGCTGCGCATGTACTTGCGATGGGGGGCCGCGCGCGGCTTCGCCTGCGAGGTCATCGATTCCAGCCCGGGTGAAGTGGCCGGTATCAAGAGCGCGACCGTGGAAGTGAAAGGTGACTACGCCTATGGCTGGCTGCGAACCGAGACCGGCGTTCACCGGCTCGTGCGCAAGTCCCCGTTCGATTCCGGAAATCGACGCCACACCTCGTTCGCCTCCGTGTTCGTATCGCCCGAGGTCGACGACGACATCGAAATTGACATCAATCCCGCCGATCTGAAGACCGACGTGTACCGTTCATCGGGCGCCGGCGGACAGCACGTCAACAAGACCGAATCGGCGGTGCGGATAACCCATATGCCGAGCGGCATCGTGGTTGCCTGTCAGAACGAGCGCAGCCAGCACAAGAACCGCTCCACCGCGATGAAGATGTTGAAGGCGAAGCTGTACGAGCTCGAAGTCAACAAACGCAACGCCGCCGCGAAAGTGCTGGAGGATGCCAAATCCGACGTGAGCTGGGGCAATCAGATCCGCTCTTACGTCCTGGACCAATCACGTATCAAGGATCTGCGTACCGGCGTCGAAGTGGGTAACACCACCGCGGTGCTGGACGGCGATCTGGATCAGTTCCTGGAGGCCTCTTTGAAGGCCGGTGTATGACCCCATGAGTGAAGACGAAAATAAACCCGATGAAAATAAGCTCATAGCGGAGCGGCGGGCAAAGCTGGCCCAGCTGCGCGCCAGCGCGGTGGCCGCGCCGGGTGAGATTTCGGGCGGCGCATTCCCCAACGATTTCCGGCGCGACTCGCTCGCGGGCCAGCTGCACGACGCGTTCGGCGACCGCAGTGCGCAGTGGCTGGAGGCGAACCCGGCGCGCGTCCAGGTCGGTGGGCGCATGTTGTTCAAGCGCGTGATGGGCAAGGCGAGCTTTGCCAAGATTGCCGACCGTACCGGGCAGATCCAGCTGTTTCTGCAGCAGGATGCCCTGGGCGCCGCCTACGAGGCATTCAAGAATTGGGATGTGGGCGACATCATCGGCGCCTCCGGCGTGTTGTTCCGCACCAGGACCAACGAGTTGTCAGTGCGAGTGGACAGCCTGCGCCTGCTCGTCAAGTCGCTGCGGCCGCTGCCTGACAAGTGGCACGGCCTGGCCGACACCGAGACGCGCTATCGGCAACGTTACGTTGACCTCATCGTCAACGAACCGAGCCGTAACGTGTTTTTGACCCGGACGCGCATCATCCGCTTTCTGCGCAACTACCTCGATGCGCTCGACTTCGTCGAGGTCGAGACACCGATGATGCAGCCGATTCCCGGAGGAGCTGCAGCACAGCCGTTCATCACGCATCACAACGCGCTCGATGTGGACATGTACCTGCGGATTGCGCCGGAGCTGTACCTGAAGCGCCTGGTCGTGGGCGGTCTCGAGCGTGTATACGAAATCAACCGCAACTTCCGCAACGAGGGGCTGTCCACCCGTCACAATCCCGAGTTCACCATGCTCGAGTTGTACCTCGCCTACGGGGACTACCGGGACTTGATGGACTGGATCGAAAAGGCGTTGCGTGGACTTGCGGATGCCATTCACGGCTCCAGGCAGATCGTATACCAGGGGCGCAACTACGATCTGTCGCAGCCCTTCAGGCGCCTGACGGTGGAGCAGGCGATCATTGCGAACAATCCGGGAATCGATCCGCTGTCCCTGCGGGACGTGACGTACCTTCGCAAGGTATGCGAAAAGCTCGGTGTCCCCATCAATCAGCACGATGGTGCCGGGAAGCTGCAGATGGAGGTCTTTGAGAAAACGGTCGAGCATACCCTGCTCGATCCTACGTTCGTGCATGCATATCCGGCCGAAGTGTCGCCGTTGTCACGGGCAAACGATGCGGATCCGTTTCTGACCGACCGCTTCGAGTTCTTCTTGTCCGGGCGCGAGTTGGCGAACGGCTTTTCGGAGCTCAATGATCCCGAAGACCAGGCTGCACGCTTCCGGGCGCAGGTGGCACGCAAGGAAAGTGGTGACAAGGAGGCGATGTTCTACGACGCGGACTACGTGCGCGCGTTGGAGTACGGCATGCCGCCAACGGCCGGCCTCGGCGTGGGCATCGATCGCCTGGTGATGTTCTTCACCGACTCGCCGTCGATTCGCGATGTCATTCTGTTCCCCCACATGCGACCGGAGACCGAGTGATTGAGTAAAGCGCCAATCGGCGTGTTTGATTCCGGGGTAGGGGGTCTGACGGTTCTCAGGGCGCTGATCGCACAGTTGCCGCGCGAGCACTTCGTGTACCTTGGCGATACTGCGCGCCTGCCGTATGGCACGAAGAGTCCGCAAACCGTCGCGCGATATTCGCTGCAGGCTGCTGAGGCGCTCGCTGACTACGGCGTCAAATGTCTCGTCATAGCCTGTAATACGGCATCCTCTGTCGGATTGCCGACGATCAGGGAACGCATCGAGAACGTACCCGTGATCGGTGTGATCGAGCCGGGCGCGCAGGCGGCATGTGGCGCATCGCGTACGGGAAACATCGCGGTGATTGCCACGGAAGGAACTGTTCGCGGTGGCGCCTATCAACAAGCAATTCTTCGCATTCGACCTGACGCTCGCGTGAATGCCGCGCCAGCACCTCTGTTCGTGGCGCTGGCGGAGGAAGGGCTGCACGAGGGGCCGATCGCGAACGACATCGCGACTCACTATCTGCGGCCGATGTTCTCGCCGTCGGATGCAGGTGCGTCTGTCCCCGACACGTTGGTCTTGGGATGTACTCACTTCCCTATGCTGGCGGGTGCGATTCGGCGCGCTGTCGGAGCGAAAGTGCAGATTGTCGACTCGGCAGCCACAACGGCCGCAAGTGTTGATGCGCAGCTGCGCGAAGCGGGACTGACGAGAACGGAGGGGGGAGAGGGGCTGGTACGCCTGCTCGCGACCGACGGCCGTGAGCGATTCGCGAGCGTGGGGAGTCGATTCCTCGAACGAGCCATTACCCCGGATGAGGTTGAGCTTGTGGACCTGTAGAGGTCGTGGGCTGAGTCGGACTCAGTCGGGCAAGGAGTAGGGCAGCGAAACCTGGTCGGCGACTGTTGTCGCTGGAGGTGTCGTCGCTGCCTCGTCGTGCGCCGCGCCAACGAGCGGCGCCACCGCCAGAAACTCGCACCGCCCACCAGCGAGCTGCGTCGCCAGCACCACCTTGAACGTGCGCCCGCCTGCCAATTGGCCGGAATCACCTGGTGACAAATGGCAGGCATCACGTGAGACAAACCGCTGCATGCGCCGCTTCACTCGGCCCCGGTAGTGGGCGCGGGCAATGACCTCCTGGCCGGTGTAACAACCCTTATCGAAAGCGATCGCATTCAACACGTCGAGATTCAACATCTGCGCGACGAACTCTTCGGACGTCGCGGCATACACCTGCGGCTGACCTGCCGCGATATCAAGCCGCAGCCAGGTCTGACGATCGCCGACTGCATACCCCGACATGGGATCAGGTGCATCCGCCGGCGAGATAACAAGCCACCGCGCCGGCTCATCCCCGACGCGCACAAACACTGCGCCATCGCTGTGCGCTTGCGCACTCACCGACGACGGTAGCTCGCGCGGCCCAGTGCCATCTGCACCGCCCGTGCCCTGCGCGCCTCGCGCAACCGCTGCGGGCTCAACATCGACGATTCCCGTGACTCGCCAGGCCGCGGACTCATCGGCCACCTTCACCTTCGCACGCAGAACAAATTTGGCCAGCCGGCTGGCTACCACACCCGCTAGCTCGCGCGGCACGACGGCAAGGATGTCGCCTGGCGTGGCTGGGTCCGCATCCCATTGCACCAGCCGAAGCAGGGCGATAGTCCGCCCCTGCGGATTGTGATACCCGGCGAGGATGGAATCTCCGGCGCCGAGTCGCGCCACATCGTTCGAGAGCTGTCCCTGCAGGAAGCGCACGGCGTCAACGCCGCGCACCCGCACGATGCCCAGATCTTCTAACCCGATCACTTCCAGTGCATTAGGCATGCGTCGCTTCTGCGTTGTTTTTCCACAGGTTTACAATGGTCCCGGAAGCCGAATTCTGGCAGACTTGCGGGTGTATGCAGAATGCCTCAGAAGCGGGAGCCGAAACCTCAATTTCGACTCATTCGACCCCAAATACCTCACCAGTACCGTTCGACCCGTCTGCCGGCCGCGCAGTTCCTGCTTCGCCGGCGCAGGCGCGAACGGTGGAGATCGGCGGTCCGCCCGGGCCCGAGCCCACCCGTTACGGTGACTGGGAGAAGAAGGGTCGCTGCATCGACTTCTAATTTAGTCAGACCCCGCCGGATGCACCCAGCGGCACCCGCTACGGAGTACGCCCCTGAATACCATGCGCGAACGACCCATATCGCCACACATGTCCGTGTACAAAATGACGCGGTACACGCTGGCGACTTCCATCTTCAATCGGCTCACCGGCCTCATACTGTCTGTCGGGCTGATCGTGCTGATCTACTGGCTCATGGCCGTCGCCAGCGGAGCGCGAGCCTATGAACACGCGCACGAGATTCTCTCCGAGGGAGTCTTCAAGCTGGTGTATGCAGGCTTGCTCGTCGCCTTCTGCTATCACCTGGTCGCCGGCATACGCCACCTGGTCTGGGATACGGGACGTGGTCTCGAGCGTGCACAGTCGAAGCGTAGTGCGGGCATCGTCGTCGCCGTCAGCATCGCGCTGATACTCCTGTTCGGATATTGGCTCTTCCTGGCCGGAGGACGCGCGTCGTGAAGAGCTTGCGCAGTCCCCTGGGAGTGGTATCCGGTCTTGGTTCAGCCAAGGACGGCGTGCACCACTGGTGGTTACAACGCCTGACCTCAATCGCACTGGTGCCGCTGACCATCTGGTTCACGGTCTCGATTCTGTCGCTGCCCTCCATGGATCACGTCACGGTCATTGCGTGGATGGCACAGAGCTGGACCGCGCTGCTCCTGATCGTGCTCGTGTTGGTGGCCACGTACCACTCCCAGCTGGGAGTCCGCGTGGTCGTTGAGGATTACGTACATACCACCGGAATGAAGACCCTGACGCTCGTGATACTGACCTTCGCGCACGCCCTGCTGGCCGTGGCCGGCGTGTTTGCGATTCTGAAAGTGGCTTTTGGAGGCGCAACATGAGCGCCTACGAATTCATAGACCACACCTATGACGTGCTCGTCGTCGGGGCGGGCGGCGCGGGCCTGAGGGCAACACTGGGCCTGGCGGAAGCGGGCCTCTCTACGGCATGCATTACCAAACTGTTCCCCACGCGCAGCCATACGGTGGCCGCCCAGGGAGGTATCAGCGCTGCGCTGGGCAACATGGGCGAAGACGACTGGCGCTGGCACATGTACGACACCGTGAAGGGCTCCGACTGGCTCGGAGACCAGGACGCGATCGAGTTCATGTGCAAGGAAGCACCCGCCGCAATCATCGAGTTGGAACACTACGGGGTGCCGTTCTCCCGGACCGAGCAAGGCCGTATCTACCAGCGCCCGTTCGGCGGCATGACCACCCATTTCGGCAAGGGCATTGCGCAGCGAACCTGCGCCGCGGCTGACCGGACCGGCCATGCGATGCTGCACACCCTTTACCAGCAGTCGATCCGGCACTCCGCGACCTTCTTCGTTGAATATTTCGCGATCGACCTGATCATGGAGAACGGAGCGTGCCGAGGTGTCGTCGCGCTGGACATGACAGAAGGCAAACTTCATCGCTTCCGTTCGCACATGACCATCCTCGCGACGGGTGGCTACGGTCGTGCCTACTTCTCCTGCACCTCCGCTCACTCGTGCACGGGCGACGGCAACGCCATGGTGTTGCGCGCTGGCCTGCCCCTGCAGGACATGGAATTCGTCCAATTCCATCCCACCGGCATCTACGGCGCCGGGTGCCTGATCACTGAAGGCGCGCGCGGCGAGGGCGGCTATCTCACCAACTCCAAGGGCGAGCGCTTCATGGAGCGCTATGCGCCGAATGCGAAGGATCTCGCCTCACGGGACGTGGTCAGCCGCGCCATGACCGTCGAGGTGCGCGAGGGGCGGGGCGTGGGCGCCGAGCACGATCACATCGAGTTGCATCTCGAGCACCTGGGTCCCGAGGTCATTCACGAGCGCCTGCCGGGTATTGCAGAGACGGCCCGCATCTTCTCCGGCGTCGATGTGACCAAGGAACCGATTCCGGTGCAGCCCACCGTTCACTACAACATGGGTGGCATCCCATGTAACTATCACGGCGAGGTCGTTCGTCCGAAGGACGGCAATTCCGACAGTATCGTGGCGGGGCTCATGGCCGTCGGCGAGGCCGCCTGCGTATCCGTGCACGGTGCCAACCGCCTCGGATCGAACTCGCTGCTGGACCTGGTTGTGTTTGGCCGGGAAGCGGCGCGACGTTGCGCCGAAATCGTCAAAACCGGCGTGAGCCACAAGCCGCTCGCCCGGGATGCAGCTGATTTTGCAGTCTCGCGGCTGGACAGGCTGCGCCAGGCGAACGGATCGCGGCCGACAGCTGAAATCCGCCTCGAGATGCAGAAGACGATGCAGCTCGATGCCGCCGTGTTTCGTACCGGCGAAACCCTCAACCAGGGAATTGGCAAGGTCGCCCGCACGTTTGCATCCTTCGAGGACGTCCGCGTCACCGACCGCTCGCTCGTGTGGAACACCGATCTCATCGAGACGATGGAGCTCGAGAACCTGTTGCTGCAGGCCACCGCGACCATTCATTCCGCGGCGAACCGCACCGAGAGCCGGGGAGCCCAGGCGCGCGAGGACTACCCGAACCGCGACGATCAGAACT
>JAQGOF010000003.1 GCA_028293745.1 Gammaproteobacteria bacterium
CGTGATGGTCAATGCGGTAGGGTGCGCTCACAGCCGCAAGTATCTTGTCCGCACTCACGGCCGCATCTTGCGCGCGGCCCACTTCCGAGAGCAGAACTAGGAATTCATCCCCACCTAGACGACTGACGGTGTCCGAGTGGCGCACGCATGCGACCAGGCGTTGTGCGATAGACTTTAGAAGCCCATCGCCTGTCGCATGACCCAGGGTGTCGTTGATGTGTTTGAAGTGATCCACATCCACGAATAGCGCTGCAAGCGCTGTGCGGTGTCGGTGCGCCGAGGCGATCGCCTGCGTCAACCGGTCGTTCAGCAGCATGCGATTGGGTAACCCAGTAAGAAAGTCGTGTTGGGCCAGATAGGACATCCTGAGCGACATCGCACGCGCGACACTCACGTCGTGGAATACGATCACGGCGCCGGTCACGTGCCCGCGCCGGTCATGAATGGGAGCCGCAGTGTCTTCGATGGCCGATTCATACCCGTCGCGCCGGATCAGGAGACAGTTCGCACTCAGGCCGACCGCTTTGTTGTGCAGAATCGCCATCGCCGGGGGATTCATGGCCGGCTCGCGGCTATCGCCGTCGATCATTCTCAACACATCCTGAAGCGGCTGGCCGCAGGCTTCCTGCGGCGACCACCCCGTCATGCTTTCGGCAATCGGATTGAGATAGGTGATGTTGCCTGCAACGTCGGTGCTGATGACGGCATCCCCGATCGAATTGAGCGTGACTTGGGCGCGTTCCTTTTCCAGAAACAGCGCGTCTGCGTAGGTCGAGCGCTCGAGCATGCTGGTTAGAGCCTTTGACAACGAATAATCGTCGAAGCGCTCTGCCAGCAGATAGTCTTGCGCTCCACGCTGAAGGGCGAGCCTCGCGGCATCCTCGTCGCGCAAGCGGCTCCAGACCAGGATGGGAATGTGGGGCGATACGCGGAACAACCTGTCGAAGGTCTCGATGCCCTGACTATCGGGGAGGAATAGATCGACCACGACCGCTGCGAAGTCTCCCCCTCCTGGGCGGCCCAGCCGTTCTAATGCGTCGCCGCATCGACTCACCCATTCGACGTTGAAGGGATCCTCGCGTGAGTTGACGAGCGCCCGTCGGACGGCGCTGCCTTCCGTTGTTTCCGCCAGAATAAGAAGTAGGTTCCGGGGCATCGTGTTATCTGGACACATCGGCTGTGTACACGCGTAAGGATGCGCCGAGTGCTCCGGGGGGTCTGTGCGCCAGCGTACGCGACCGACTCCATGCCCATAACGGGTGTCGATGGTGTCCCACCGAACAGATCATCGCTGCGCCATTCGTCACGTCTTCTTTCCAACGGATAGCTTCATCTCGCTGATCACTCCGATCGACGACGGCCATGCCAGTCTCGAAGTCGGCCTCGTCGGCGACGAAGGCATGTTGGGGATCTCGTTGATGCTGGGCGAAAACGCTGCACCGCTGCAGGCCCTGGTGCAGGGCGCAGGTGCGGCTTGGCGAATGGAAGCGGCGGCATTTTCCCGTGAACTAAAACATAACTCCGCACTGCAACAGAGTCTGAACCGTTACCTCTATGTCACGCTCAGCCAGTTGGCACAGACGGCGGCCTGCACCGCTTCCATCTGGTGGAGGCGCGGCTGGCCCGCTGGCTCTTGATGACGCGGGATCGGGCGCACGCCGATGAGTTAAACAAACATACGCCAGGATTCTGAGTTAGCCCGAGAGTTCATCGAAGTGCCGTTTCGCGTGCCGGCTCGGAAATTCAGGCGGATGAGCCGCCCTGGTGCCCCCTTCATCTTCCCAGACATCAAATTCTGCCGCTTGGCTGCTCGCCGCCTCGTCGCGATTCTCGTATCGCACGGGTGTGTCAACCGCCGCAGGCAGAGGGCTCGAACGCTCGTCAATGCTGACAGGGCGGTGTGGAGCATCGCTGCGGGCGTTGGCGGAGTGCGAGGGGCTCAGACCTTTAACGGGATCCTCACGCATCGCAGTCTCCTGGCGTATGAACTTCGGTTGCGTCAAATCTGCTGCCGGATTGGTACCCACAGCCACGCGCCCATCGGGGAGCCCGCGCAGGCTCCCGCTGGCGGGCTCAAAGCGGCACAGGCACCTGGGCCGGTCTCCTCACCTCAACGCGGCTGGCGGATTGCTGATGATCACCTCGACGCGACGGTTGTGCTGCCGGCCAGCTGCGGAATCGTTGCCTGCCACTGGGTCGTTCTGACCCTTGCCCGAGGCGGAAAGCCGCAATGACCCGCTCCCCTGTCCGGTCAGATACGATTTCACTGAATCGGCACGGCGCTCAGACAGTCTCTGGAGCGAAAGGATTCGGTTCGCCGGCGCTGAAGCCGCGCACGGCGTTGAGTGGACCGTGCGGAATCCTCGCGAACGAAACGCCATAGCACGGGCTGCAACCAGACGTCTGCGGACAACGCGGCGCGCCTCCAGGCGGCGCACCTAAGCGCTAGTTCAGCGTGGGCCAGCGCACGCTCCGTGCGCTGACGAACACACAGACCCCGTATTCGCTACGACGAGGCGCGACACCCTCGTGCGCTGTGCGCTGCCCACACCAGCCGCCTATGCAATGCTACGGCATCCGATCCACGCTTGGTGGCAGGAGAAATGCAAGCGATAGTTACTGTGCCCGCCGAGGGTCGGGACCGCGAATTCGTACTGTCGCTCAGCAGAACTGATTACCTGGTCACAGACGGCGCAACGGTGTCCGCTACCGTGACCCGCCCAAATATTAGAAGGGAGACTCGAGGGCAATTGCCCGGACCGAATGCGCTCCCGGGCGAGTGTCAGAATCTGCGCGAGTGTCATACAAACCTGCCCTGCCGACTATGACCCCATCCGTACGCCGGTGGAGGCCTGCGAGTGTGGCAACTGCGACGGCACCATCCAGCCGCAGTATAAGCAGAGCGCAACGGCACTTATGTTCGGTGACGTACATACAACCCGGCGCTCACGGGTGTCGGTGTTCCAGGTTCCGGCCGGAACGCGTCCTGCCAGTAGAGGATGTTGGCCCGCTGCGTGCTAGATTACGGCTGCCATCCGTGCTGGAGCGCAACCATGCCACTCCAGAAACGCGCAGACTTCTTCGAGGAAGTTGAGCGAATCGAGCAAGTACTGACCCAGCTCTTGGAAGCCGAGAGGGACGCTTTCCGGCGAATGATGGACGCGCCCTGGGGCCGGCAAAGGGTGCCGCGCTGAGTTCGTATCGATGCGCTGCCGGGGCACAGAAGAAGGCGGTAGATCGGCGGCAGAAATTCCTCGAGAAGAATCGTCCGTGATCACTTCAACGGACATCAACAATTGCCCGCTGGCGATCGCGGGAACGGCTTAGCACCGGCGGCTTGGAATCAGCTCCGTATCGGCTGGTCATCTGGTGCAGCGCAGCGCTCACGGACGCAAGCGGTGAGGCGTGACTACCTCAAAAACTTCGACGCCTTCATCGCCCCCGACGTGTTTCGTCTCGGCCTTCCAGCACGACAATGCCGGCGTGATGGCATTACCAGAGCGACGGAGCAGCGCTGATGGTTTTGAGCTTCAATTCGCGACAAACGCGCTGGGACACTTTGCCCTGACCGGATTGCTATTGCAGTCAATTTCAGAGGCGCAAGCGCCGCGGGTAGTGACAGTAGCTTCTTGCGCTCACGAGAACGGAGGGCCAGTGCCGATCCCGGATTTGAATTCGGAAGAGAGCTACAAGCCTATCAAGGCGTACTCGAAGACGAAGCTCGCAAACGTACTGTTTGCACGCGAGCTTCAACGCCGCGCGGGAACGAGACTGCTCTCCGCGTCGTGCCATCCCGGGTACGCGCGCACGAATCTCAACAGCGATACGACGCTCCTTATGAAGCTCTTTGGCATCATACTCTGGCATTCTTGATCGAGCCCACTGCGAATCCCATGACACCATGATTGGAACCGTTGATACATCAACTCGCCGCCGCGTTGGCTGCTTGCGTTACGCGCGGGTCTACACGGAGGGATCGTTAGGCCGACCCGCTACACCGTGTTCCTGCACTCCCCATGCGAGTCCGTGTGAAGTAAGTGGGCGTCGTGACACTGACAGCGAAGCGGCGCTCCGCGAGTTCGCGGCCGTGCAATGGCCGCGCGCCCAGAACCCTCTTGGTTTAGGTTGAATCCGAATATGGACGGGCGGGCCCGATCCAACAGCCCTCAGGCGGCGTAGGCCGCCTTCCAGAAATCCTTGTGAACCTGCGGCGGATCAGGGCTATCGAAAACGCGCTGGGTGAGCAGAATTGCCGTCAGGCCATTCGCCGGATCATTGAACCAAGGCGTTCCAACGCCTCCGTCCCAGCCGTACGCCCCTCGCGTGACGCCATATGGACTGGCCTCGACCATGACGCCTACGCCATAGCCCCATCCTCGACCATGCCCCAGGATCTCTCTTCCTCCCTGCCTTTGTGCGGCCGTTAGGTGATTGGTTGTCATGGCCTGCAGCGATACCTCGGATAGGAGGCGACGGCCGTCCGGCGCCATACCGGTCATCATGAGCCGTGCGAAGGCGAGGAAGTCGTCGGCCGTTGAGACTAGTCCGCTGTCCCCGGCTGGAAAGGCCGGAGCCCCGACGTACATCCCTTCGGCCGGATCCCAACTCGGGGGCGAGCCGGTCGATCGGCTCGGCAAGCGTCAGCTTGCCTTCCTCGACCAACATCATGGCCGCGACGGACGTGATCGGCTTTGTCATCGAGGCGAGTCGGAAGATCGTATCGCGCCGGACAGGCACATCGCCGCCCAAGGTCATGGTGTCAACTGAAAAGACATTCGTCTCGACTCCCTTGGCCACCAGCGCAACCAGGCCGGGCGCAGAGCCCATGGCTACGTGCCCTTAAGCACCTCTTCCAATTTGGACAGTCCGTCCTCGGTGAACGCCATCTTCGCTCTCCTCTTGCTGTCTGTAGGCTTGCGCGCGCTCTAAGGACGCCGGACGTCACATCATCCCGACAAGATATTTCTCGACACGCCGGTGGCAATGACGGCTGTGTCGGGCTTCGCGAGGAGGTTGTCCGTCCACAGCGGACGAGGAACGGAAAGGAGAGTACCCAATCCCTGGCACTTTCAGACTATAGCGCACCGGGGGGCTTGCGGTAAGGCCCGGGTCGTGCGGCAGAGTCGCCGCCCTACGCCAGAACCGGCGGAAACAGGAGTCACGAAATGCGTGTGGTGTTGTCAACGTATGGGTCGCGCGGTGACGTCGAGCCGATGGCGGGACTCGCGGCGCAGTTGCAAGCACTCGGCGCGGAGGTGTGGGTGTGCGCGCCGCCGGACTGCGCGGAGCGGCTGGCCCGTGTCGGCGTGCCGCTGGTGTCGATCGGAGTGTGGCGATGACCGAGCATGCGGTGGTGATCGCCGGAGGAGGTCCAACAGGGCTGATGTTGGCAGGCGAGTTGGTGTTGGCGGGCGTCGATGTTGCCATTGTCGAGCGGCGCGCCAGCCAGGACCTTACCGGCTCGCGCGCTGGCGGTCTGCACTCACGCGCCATTGAGGTCCTCGATCGGCGCGGAATCGCCGATCGGTTCCTCTCGCAGGGACAGGTGTTTCAGGTCGTGCGCTTCCACATCCCCTTGGACATCAGCGACTTTCCCACCCGGCACAACTACGTCCTCGGGCTGGGGCAGAACCACATCGAGCGCATCCTGGCCGAATGGGTCGGCGAGCTGGCGGTGACGATCTATCGCGGACGTGAAGTGACGGGTTTCGCACAGGGCGACACTGGCGTCGACGTCACGCTCTCCGACGGTCAGTCGCTCCGGGCGGAGTATCTCGTTGGGTGCGATGGCGGCCGCAGCCTGATTCGCAAGGCAGCCGGCATCGAGTTCCCCGGCTGGGATCCGACGACGAGCTGGCTGATCGCCGAGGTCGAGACGGCCGAGGAGCCGAAATGGGGGTTTCACCGGGATGCGTTCGGCATCCATGCGATCGGCAGGGTGGAGAATGCCGGGTCGGCCCGGGTCGTGCTGACCGAACAACAGCTGCGACTCGACCGCGAACCCACCCTGCGCGATGTCAGCGAGGCGCTCGTCGCCGTTTACGGGACCGATTACGGCATCTACAGCTCCACCTGGGTCTCAAGGTTCACCGACATGACCCGCCAGGCCGCGGCCTACCGCGAAAGACGGGTCCTGCTGGCCGGCGACGCCGCACACGTGCATCCGCCGGTGGGTGGACAGGGCTTCAACATCGGTGTGCAGGATGCAGTGAACCTGGGATGGAAGCTGGCCCAGGTGGTCAAGCAGACATCGCCGGAAAGCCTTCTGGATACCTACCATGCCGAGCGCCATCCGGTCGCTGCCCGAGTGCTGCGCAACACGATGGCGCAAGTGGCGCTTCGCCGCCCGGACGACCGCACGAAGGCCCTGGGCGACATCGTTTCCGATCTCCTCGCCATGGACGAGCCTCGCAGACGATTGGTTTGGCCATGAGCCGTGCTGTGATGGAGCGACAAGGCTACTGACAACACAACACCGCCGAGCAGGCGCATTGCGGGCTTGGTATGTACCATTGAGCGAATCCCCTCTATTCGTTCTTTAGCGGCT
>JAQGOF010000057.1 GCA_028293745.1 Gammaproteobacteria bacterium
AAGTCGTCATTGAGCCACACGGAAGGCTTATCACTGTAGCTGCGGATCGCCCGGTACTCGAAGGTGCGCTCGCGGCGGGCCTCAATCTGCCGCATAGCTGCAAGTCGGGTCATTGCGCCTCGTGCCGCGCGCGCCTGCGGGCGGGTGAGATTGAATACCCGAACGGTATCCCGGTTGGACTCACTGCTGAGGAAGCGCAAGCGGGCAACGTCCTTCTCTGCCAGGCCCGCGCTCGGTCGGATCTCATTATCGAGGCACGGCTGATCACAAGCCTTGCCGAAGTCGACATCAAGACGCTCCCCTGTCGGATCGCGCGACTTACGCCTCTGGCTCCCGATGTGTTGCAGGTTTTTTTGCGTTTGCCGGCGGTAGAGTCGCTGCGGTTCCAGCCCGGCCAGTACCTGGACATTCTGCTCGACGGGGGCAAGCGGCGTAGCTTCTCCATAGCCAGTCCTCCCCACGACAGTGAGCCGCTGGAGCTGCATGTACGCCGGGTCGCCGGAGGTGGCTTCACGGAGCACCTGTTCGGCGCTTTGCCAGTGGGCTCCCTGCTGCGTATTGAGGGGCCCATTGGGCAGTTCGTCTACCAGGAGAACCCGGCGCCCCTCTTGATGATCGCGGGTGGGACTGGATTTGCGCCGCTGAAGTCTATGCTGAGGCATGTCCTGGAAGGCGGTGTCGATCGTCCTATCCACCTCTACTGGGGCGCACGCCAATCGCAGGACGTCTATGAGGAAGAACTCGTGCTGGACTGGGCGCGTAAGTATCCCCAGCTACGCTTCACAGCAGTTTTGTCTGAGGCAACCGAGGCGAAGGCCCCTCATCACCGCCTAGGTTGGGTTCATGAGGTCGTGCTGGCTGATCACGCGAATCTCGAGCCGTTCGACGTGTATGCCGCCGGGCCACCTGCACTCGTCGAGGCTATCAGGGCAACGTTCCCTCGCCACGGGGTACGGGAGGGACGCTTATTTTTCGACTCGTTCGACTACGCGTCAGATCCGAGATAGTCACGCATCCAACATAACAATGTTGCGTCGGCAAGGCCGATTCGCCGGCGCCGGCTTCAGAACCGCTGCTCAGGCGTCTTTTTTAGGCGCGCCAGGCTTGCCGGAGCGTTCGAACAGCTCTTCCTTGAGTCTGAAGGTCGCGGAAATATCCTCGTCCCCGTAACCACGGGAGACCAGCTCGGAATACTCGCCGAGCATGCGCTCCACGACCGGCAACGCAACACCAAACCGCGCCGCCATGTCGCGGCAGATTCCAAGATCTTTGGCGTGCAGGCGGACGCGAAAGCCGGCAGGGTAAGCGCCGCGGACCATGTTCGGAGCGCGGTGCACAAAGTACCAGCTGGAGCCGGCACCCTTGCCGAGGGTATCCACGACCTTCTCGAGCGGCAGGCCTTGCGCGCGTGCGAAGGCCATCGCTTCGGATACCGCCTCGATGATGCCGGCACACATGATCTGGTTGGTTGCCTTCGCTGCCTGTCCGCTGCCGGTCGGGCCGAAGTGAGCGATGGTCTTGCCCAGGGCCGCGAGGATGGGTTGCGCCTGAGCAAAGGCTTCGGATGTTCCACCCGTCATGATGGCGAGAGTAGCGTTCTGTGCGCCTTCGACGCCGCCGCTGACGGGAGCATCGAGAAACTCCACTCCACCAGGCTGTAACAGGTTGTACGCCGCTCGAGCCGTCTCAGCTCCGACGGTCGAACAATCGATCACAAGGGTTCCCTTGCGCATTCCGGGGGCCAGTGCACGCACGACCTGGAGGACGTCATCGTCAGCCGAGACGCACATAACCACGGCATCGACGCTCGATGCGACAGCCGCGAGTGTTTCCGGTGCCTGGCAGCCCAGTTCGGACGCAAGCGTCTTGGCCTTTTCGCTGGTGCGATTCCAGACCGCGCCCAGAAGGCCGGCGCGATGAAGATTGCGCGCCATGTGCGCACCCATGGCACCGAGGCCGACAAAGCCCACGCGCATTTCTAGACATCCCTAATCGGTCGGCCGGATCGGCCAGCAGGCGCAACTATAGAGTGTCCCCAACCCGGGGACTACTCACCCTACGAGCTAGCCGGCGCGTATCCGGGTCGGGCTTACTTGGCCGACTTGCCGCAGAGGTCCTGCACGTCCTGCTGAGCTTTGACGCGATAGGCATCAGCCTCTTCCTCCGACAGGTACTGGCGATCATCGGGACGGTCGGTGTCCTTTGACTTGTCACCCTCTGAAGGTTTGTAGATGCGCCGCGCCTGGATGGCCTTGTCGTACCGATCCTTGGCTTCTTTGCACTGTTGCTCGCGTATTTTGGCCCTGTCCTGTTTGACGGCCTTCTCCGCGGCCTGGCTGCTCTGGCCTGCCGGGTGATCGTCCGTAGTCTTCTGGATGACGGGGGTGGGGCGTGGCGAATCAGAACTCGTATTCACCGGGTGGGGTCGGGTGGACTTTATGACCTCCGACCCAGGTACCCATTGATCGCTGTAGTGCACACCACCGTGATCGTCTACCCAGCGAAAGACGTCCACCGCATTGGCGGCGGAAACGCCGCCCACGAATAACAAGGAGCTGATCGCTAAAGTCCGCAACATAAGGAGACCTCCCCGGTCCTAAGGGAAGTATCGCCGGTCACTAAAGTCCCGGCTATCGAACTCCGTCACACTGAGCGGCGAAAGCATAGCGAACGCGGGTTCGGGCGCCATACGTTAAAAAGCCTCGGCCTGCCGGAGGCAGACCGAGGCTTGAGGCTGTGTCCTGGGCTGCCCCCCCTCGCGGAGGACTAGCCCGGTGGCAACCCGATTACATGTCGTAGGCGCGCTCGCCGTGCGACGTGATGTCGAGACCTTCTCGTTCTTGTTCTTCCGACACCCGCAGGCCAATGATCGCCTTGACCACAAGGAACCCAACCGTGGCTACAACCGCAGTCCAGACGGCCACGAGGGCCACCGCTTTCAGCTGGATCAGGAACTGGGCCCAGATGCCCGGATAGCCAACTGTGCCCTTTACCCAATCCTGGACGGAGCCCGGACCGCCTAACGAAGGGGCATTGAAGATACCGGTCGTGAGGGCGCCGAACGTACCGCCGAGCGCATGCACTCCGAACACGTCGAGGGCGTCGTCCGCCCGGATCATCTTTTTCAGGCCGGTTACGCCCCAGAAGCAGACGATGCCGACACCGAAGCCGATCGCGAACGCGCCAGGGATGCCAACGTTGCCCGCAGCCGGCGTGATTGCGACGAGGCCGGCGACCGCGCCCGAAGCGGCACCCAGCATTGACGGCTTACCCTTCACGAGCCACTCGACGGACATCCACGACAACACCGCGCAGGCAGTCGCGAGGTAGGTGTTCATGAACGCTAGGGCAGCAGTGCCATTCGCCTCGAGTGCAGACCCCGCGTTGAAACCGAACCAGCCAAACCACAGCATGGACGCGCCAATCATCGTCATCGTCAAACTGTGCGGCGGCATGGGCTCCTTGCCGAACCCGGTGCGCTTGCCGAGGATGACGGCGCCGACGAGACCTGCGACACCCGAGTTGATGTGCACGACGGTGCCACCTGCGAAGTCCAGAGCGCCCCACTGGAAGATCTTGCCTGCGGTCGCGTTCACAGCGTCTACATTGGCAGTCGCGGTGTACGCGTCGGGGCCAGCCCAGAACCACACCATGTGAGCAATTGGGCAGTAGCTGAAGGTGAACCAGATCACCATGAACACGAGAATGGCCGAGAACTTGATGCGCTCGACAATGGAGCCGAGGATCAGGCAGCAGGTGATAGCCGCGAACGTAGCCTGGAACGCGACATACACGAGCTCGTACAGCGGCGTGCCTTTGCTGAACGTGGCCGCCATCGAGAAGTTACCCGTGGCTGGGTCGAATGTGCCGTTGAGGAAGGCACGGCTCATGCCTCCGAAATAGGCGTTACCCTCTGTGAATGCGAGGGAATAGCCGTAAACGCACCACAGTACGGTGATCAAAGAGAAGACGACGAACACTTGCATGAGCACGGACAGCATGTTCTTCGTCCGCACCAGGCCACCGTAGAACAGCGCTAGTGCAGGTACCGACATCAGCAGCACGAGTGCCGTGGATGTGAGCATCCACGCTGTGTCGCCCTTGTTGGGTACGGGTGGCGCATCTGCGGCCCAGGCTAACGTGGGTCCAAGCGCGGCAAGCGCCAGGCCCAGTGTTGTTAAAGAGGTCTTTGAAGCGGTGCGCATGTTTTCTCCCGGACGGTTTTTAATACATCTGTCGAAGGTGACCTGCGGGCGCGCAGCCTTCGGTCACTTCGACCCGCAGGACCTCGGTGCGGCGTCTGCGTCGCACTTCCGCCCCGCTCGGTCTCTTGGTCGACATATCGCGTGATTCGCGCAACAAACACCGGCTGCCCCCAGGCTCGAGTGGTACGTATGCTTGTGAAGCGCGCATACAAAGTGCAGATTCCGTGCCACAGAAAATTTCAGTGCAGTTTCCATGGCTTGCGTGCGGAAGCACCGTCTTGGTGCACCATTTTGGCGCTGCTGCTAAAGGCCCTGCGTCAAATGGGGGCAAAGAACAGTGAGGTAGATCACATGAATGGTTCGCGAATAGATGAGATTGCCCGGCGGTTGTTCGAGAGCGTGCCGCCCGGGGTGCGTGCGATACAGAAGGACCTGGAGAGCAACTTCCGCGCGGTGTTGCGCGCGAGCCTCACGAAGCTCGACCTGGTATCGCGGGATGAGTTTGAGGCGCAGATGCGGGTGCTGGAGAGGACTCGGGGGCGGTTGGAGGAGCTGGAGCGGCGGGTTGCTGGGATGGAGAGTGGGGACGGAGTGCCGGGCAGTGGCAGCGCGGCGGGCGGCGGCATCACGGCTGGCGGTGGCGGCACTGCCGGGAGCGGCGCCGCCGGAGCCGGTGGTGCGGTCGGAGCGCACGACACCACCAGGGCGAGTGGCACTGCCGGCGCGGGGGCGGCAGGCGGGGTCGGTGGTACAGCCGAACGCACTGGCGCAGTCGAGACGGGTGGCGCGCCACAAGGCGGTCGCGGGTCAGCGGCGGATCGTGGGACCGGTGGAGGAGGTGCGCCCGGCACAACGAGCAAGTCCGGACCGCATTGAACTTTGTGTCGGCGGGCTCGGATGCCCGTCTGACGTCAGCGTTGCTGTCCGTCTGATTCCAGCCAAGGAAGGCTATGTCGATCGCGATCGTGACCTGCCGCGCGCAGCTGGGACTGCACGCGCCGCTCGTACAAGTCGAGGTGAGTCTCGGATCGGGCTTGCCCGCATTCAATATTGTTGGATTGCCTGCCACGGTCGTCAAGGAGAGCAGGGATCGCGTACGCGCGGCGTTGGTAAATTCCAAGTTTGAATTCCCGGCCGGGCGAATCACGGTCAATCTCTCGCCTGCCGACTTACCCAAGCGTGGTGGCCGGTTCGATCTGCCGATCGCACTGGGCATTCTGTTGGCGTCGGAGCAGATCAAACTGCATCCAATGCAGGGCCATGACCCAGGAGAGATCGAGTTCTACGGCGAGCTTGGATTGAGCGGCGAGTTGAAGTCAGTGCCGGGGATGCTGCTTGCCGCGGCACACGCCGCACGAGCCGGCCATGGGATCGTCGTGCCGCAGCCGAATGCGGCAGAGGTGCGGGTTTTGTTGGTGGGTGCGGCGCGTGGCGAGGGCGATGCGAGCGAGCGTGTTAGTCCGATCATGTATGCTGCTGATCATCTATTAGCTGTTTGTGCCCATCTCGACGGCAGCGTACCGCTGCCAATTCTTCCGCCACCTCTCCCGCAGACGGTGCGTTGGATCTCGGACGCGGCGCTCGATTTGAGCGACGTTCGGGGCCAGCTGCAGGCGAAGCGGGCTCTGGCGGTTGCCGCCGCTGGCGGCCACTCACTCCTCATGATGGGCCCACCAGGCGCTGGCAAAAGCATGCTTGCCATGCGGCTTCCAACTCTGCTGCCGCCGATGACGGAAGCGGAATCTCTCGAAGTTGCCGCCATTGCTTCGGTGAGTGGAACGGGCTTCCAGGCTGGCAACTTTGGCCGTCGTCCCGTTCGAACGCCTCACCATACCGCTTCGGCTGTCGCTCTCGTCGGCGGCGGCTCTCGGGCCCGCCCAGGCGAAATCAGCCTTGCCCATCATGGAGTGTTGTTCCTGGACGAACTGTTGGAATACGACCGGCGCGCCCTGGAGGCGTTGCGTGAGCCCTTGGAGTCCGGTGTTGTATCCATCGCCCGGGCGACGTATCACACGCAGTATCCAGCCCAGTTCCAACTCGTCGCGGCTATGAACCCCTGCCCATGCGGACGCTATGGTGACCCCCTTGGGGACTGCCGGTGCACCCTGCCGCAGATTGCGCAATATCGCGCGCGCGTTTCCGCTCCCCTGCTGGAGCGATTCGACATACACTTGGAGGTGCCCCGCGTTGACTTGGGCGAGTTCGCAGAATCCGCCTTGCCGTCCGAGAGCAGCGCGGCCGTCGTGGCGCGAGTGACGCGTGCGCGCGAGATTCAACTCACGCGTCAGGGTATGTGCAACGCTCGATTGACGGATGCTCAGATAGACCGCATCTGCTCACCCGATAATGCCGGGCGCGCGTTACTGGATCGCGCGATGAAGGCTTTCGGTTTTTCCGCGCGCGCCCGGCAGCGGATATTGAAACTGGCGCGGACGATTGCGGATCTTAGTAACGATGCGACGGTGGGGGCATCGCATGTGGGCGAGGCAGTGACGTATCGGTCGTTTGATCGACGGCCGCCGCCATCGTAGGAAGGCGGGTTGTGATGAAGCATGCCGGTCGCCGCTTCACGTACGGCGGCGACCGGTGAATCGGTGCGGTTACTTGGCCATGTCGAGCATATGGTCGACGGCTGCCTTCACCAGGTCGTCGGGCAGATCGGCGCGACCGCCCTTGGCGGGCATTACACCTGAGCTTCCCTGGAAGCCCTTGAGGGCATGGTCGTAGAGAACTTCCTTGCCCTTGGAAATGCGAGGCGCCCAGGCGGCCTTGTCGCCGGCCTTGGGGGCACCGGCAATGCCGGCTCCGTGGCATGTGCTGCACACCTGCTGGAAGGTCTCGTCACCCGACTTGGGTGCGGCGGGGCCACTGGCGCTGCCAGCCTGACTGGCTCCCGCATCCGCCTTGATGGCCAGAGCGGAGTTGTCCTGGCCAGCGACGGCCTCCTTGGCGACGGGCTGGAGGCGTGCTTCAACGCTCTTCAGGTATTGTTTTTCCTCCAATACCTGCTTGTCCTGGGTCTCGCTGGCGACTACGCGCGCCAGGGCAAATATTCCGATGGCGATCACGATCAGCAGACCGATGACCATGCTGAAGACGTTAAAGAAGTGTGTGTCCTGCTTGCTCACGTTTGGATCCGCGTGGAACGCCTGTAAATCGGCGGCGCAGTATAGACCAGCCCGCGAGATTGCGCCTTGCCCCCACGGAACGCGTCGCCGCGGGGCGTCGGGAGGGGCGAAGTGCACCATTTGCAGCCCAGTGGGCTGTGCGGTAACGGTCCAACCAGACTCCAGTCAGCCTTACTCGACGCCCAGGACGCAAGGCCGGCTTGCACGGTAGGCGCCGGGGCTTGCACCCAGCAAACGCCGGAAGCGGCGGTTGAATGTGGACAAGTCGCTGAATCCTGCTTCGAGCGCAATGGCGCAGATCGTGTCGCCGGAGCAGCGCAGGCGCACCGCAGCGCGTTGCAACCTCGTGTGCAGCAAAAACTGATGCGGCGCCATTCCTGCAACGGCGCGGAAGGTTCGCAGGAAATGATAGGGACTCATCGCGACATCGGCTGCCAGCTGTTGCAACGATAACGGCTGATCACATTGCGCCTCTATTCGGCGCAGGGCTTCTGTAACACGCCGCTGGTCACGATGGCTCGGATGGCGTGCGAACGGGTTCGCCCGAGCCGATGCGCTCATCCCCGTCAATGCAACTCCTACTTTGGCAACCAACGAGAGTGCCAGCTCCTCAAACGAGGCCGTGTCACTGCCCTCCCGGGCGGCTACCGCATCAGCGACCAGCGGTATCAGTTGCGGTAGCGGCGGCAGATTCGGCAGGGTGAACGCCAGCTGGCGCGCGCCCGGCAGCTCCGCTATGACAGATTCAACAAACTCGGGGCTGAAACGGAACGAGAGACAGTGGTCGCCGATGCCGTGCTCGTGTCCGCACTCGAAGCAATGTCCATGATTACCCAACAGGGCTGCGCCTGGCGCAAGTACGGCGGTTCCCTGGGTGGTGCGGTATGTAAACGTTCCGCTGGTCACGATGGCGATGCACATTCCGTCGTGCTGCTCTTCGAATGGCCGATCGCGCGGCCCGGACGTGCAGCGAAAGTCGTCCACACGCCAGCCACGGCCTGATCCCAACGGGAGTGAGCTCACGGGCATGAGTCAAAGAGTAGCAATTTTTCCCAAGCCCCGGTGAGGCCGGGTCTTGAAAATAGGGCCTCATTGTTCCGCACGAGACTCGACATGACCGCCCACTCGGCATTTGTCACGGCCCTCTGCTCCGACGCTCCAGCCCCCGATCGGGCTGAAAAGCTGAATCTTTACGGCTGGCTGATCGGCAGCTGGAACATGGACGCGAGCGTGTTTGCGGCGGACGGTACAAAACAGACCGGGCGTGGCGAAATCCATTTCGCATGGGCCCTGGAAGGGCGCGCTCTGCAGGACGTGTGGATCCTGCCGGGCGTGTTCTACGGTACGACTCTTCGGATCTATGACCCAGGAATGGATGCCTGGCACATTTTATGGAGTGATCCCCTTAGGCAGTTCTACGCACGCCAGATAGGACGCGCGCGTGGCCAGGACATTGTGCAGGAAGGCAGTGACGCCTCAGGCACTCCGATCCGCTGGACGTTTACGGACATCACTCCCAATTCGTTTCGATGGCTTGGCGAGCGGTCCGATGATGGCGGCCGGACATATTGGCTGCAGGCTGAGTTCCTTGCTACTCGCGTTGCAATTTCTGGAGAAGACTGATGATCGATCATGTTTCGATTGGCGTGCGCGACATCGCGGCCGCGAAGAGGTTCTACGACGCAGCGCTGCAGCCGCTCGGATACCAATGCCTCAGTCAGTCCGAAGGCTCGCTCGGGTTTGGGCGAGGCGCGGTTGAATATTGGATCAGCACTGTCCAACACCCGGTGGCGCCCGATGCCCAATCAGGGCTGCACTTTTGCTTTTCCGCGCCGACACGCAAGAGCGTTGATACGTTTCACGCGGCGGCATTGAAAGCGGGAGGACGCGACAACGGCGCGCCGGGTATTCGCGCCGACTATGACGCGAACTACTATGCTGCGTTCGTCATCGATCCCGATGGGTATCGGATTGAGGCCCATTGCGACAAGCAGTAAGGTCGCGACAGGATGCTGGCGCGAGCGGTCAGCTCGCGCACTGGCACACTGCGCTCTCGAACAGTGGTGAATCCAGAATGTGCTGAGTTGCATCATCCAGTGCGCTGTTCAACGTCTCTTGATAGTTCTCGATGCTCCCCGAGTAACCGTAGTTGCCTCCCTTGCCCTCGACCGGCTGCTCCATGCAGGTTTTGCCGGACGCGGACTGCAGGCGCGCAATCAAGGAGATTTTCGCGGCGTACCCCGAGCGGTGCCAGATGTTCTCCTCAGTTCGCAAAACGCGCAGGTCAATGAGGAGTTTGGGTCCGCCGGCTGTCGGGGTTAACCCATTGCGCGACAGGTAGCTCTGCATTCCATCGCGCACCCACACTGCTGGATCGCTAGCCGCGGTCACGTCAGCTTTGAGCGGCTTGCTCTCGTGGAAGCGGATTCCTAATACCTTCTCCGAGCGCCGGTCTTCGACCTCGACTCGCGGGACGACTGGACAGGATGAAGTCTTTGCGATCATAGGCCTGACATCGGACTTGTATGCCAGCGGAACGGCAAGTGGATCGACCTTGGATACCGCGCATGCGGTCACGAGGCAGACCAAAGTCACGGAGGTGATTTTTCGCATGTTCGTCGTCCTGACCTCACGAAGGCGCCGATTCTACATGTCGGAGGGTGAGCAGTCAGCACTGGTAGCGCAAGCCCATGAAGTATTGCCGGCTGCAGGGGCACGGTTCGACCCGTGGAGCTCAATAGCTGCGCGAAGTGGTTGTCGCGCCGGAGAGGATCGAAGTCTGAGGTGCGCTCGGGTAGTTGGGATCCGAATGCGGCGCCGTTTGAAATTCCTTCTCCGCTTATCGCAGGGAACGCTGCGCAACCGCGACAAGCATGGCGTCACCCTCCGCATGCGGTCGATCGATGTCATACGCTCCGAAGATCTGCTCGACTTCAAAGCCGTGGGTAGATAACAGCTTCTTCAGACCGCCGACCGTGTCAGCTCGCACCGTGAAATGTTCCTCTCCAATGTGGAAAGCCCGTCCTAGACGCTCGCCCTCGACCTCCCAGTGCACGTGCGTCGATCCGTCTACTTGGCGGGTGTATCTTGTTTGGCGCCGGTATGACGTTCGGCCGAGGTGTCGTTCCTCGTGTAGGGCGCCCTGTTCGGCCCACGGCAGTGTCGACGTGCGAACGTCGATGACCATTCGCGCTCCGGGCGCTCAATGGCGAAATACGGCTTCGAGGGCCGCTTCGCGCTGGTCACTGTTCAGCAGCATGAAAACGCTGCGCATTAAAATGAAGTCCGCCTCAAAAGACTCGCCCAGTGCCTCCGTGGGGCCCTCGAGGAGCGTAATTGAGCGCGCCAAATCGCCTTCGCGGTTCAGTCGGTCCATCGCAAGCGCCGCGATCAATGGCGAGGGCTCGAACGCGAAAACCTCCATCCCGAAGCGCGCAAGGAGCAATGCCGAACCGCAGAGCCCCGCACCAAAGTCCAGCGCGTGGTGTTTGCCATTCGACCAGTGAGCCAGGAACTTCTCTTCAACCGGTGTGATCGTCGCGTGTGGTCCGAAGAATGCGTAGTAACGTCCGGTTTGTTCGTACATGCATCCTCCCGGCGAACAATGGCGAGGGTTGCCCCACGATGAGTCCTCCAAGGATACTTCACAAGACTTTCTGAGGCAGCTTGTTCGCAAGCCTTCTGTTTGCTTAGTGATTTGTCGGCCGCACTTCGGCCAGGCCCGCACGTTTTGCGATGAGGCCGCCGCCGGCGGGTTACAAGTGGCCGTCTATCTCGATCCGT
Organism: Gammaproteobacteria bacterium; assembly: GCA_028293745.1. Taxonomy (GTDB): domain Bacteria; phylum Pseudomonadota; class Gammaproteobacteria; order Steroidobacterales; family Steroidobacteraceae; genus 13-2-20CM-66-19. The sequence goes on from JAQGOF010000057.1 coordinate 11,117, forward strand.
GGCGGTTACTGCGGCCGGCGTTCCAGGCAGGTACGACTCGAGGCACTCCTGATCTCTCAGGCGCTCGTTTTCACCTCAGGCGTGCATTCGGGTTGCTACGCTCTGCAACGCCGCCAGAAGCGAAGCGGCGTCCCACGGTCCCTCGTGCTTCACGTCGTTGATGAAGAATGTGGGTGTGCCGTTCACGCCGCTGTTCACGCCGCTGATGAAGTCCTCGGCTACCTTTCGCCGGTAAATTCCTGTCGCGAGATCATCCGTGAATCTAGCGAGATCAAGGCCTACTGCCTGCGCATAGCCGAGGAGAAAAGGATCTGAGAGACTCTCCTGATTCTGAAACAACATGTGGTGCATGTTCCAGAACTTGCCTTGCGCACCCGCGGCCTCTGCCGCCTCCGCGGCGCGTTCTGCCTGAGGATGCAAATCGACGAGCGGAAAGTGGCGGAACACGAATCGCATCTGATCGCCCATTTGGGCGATCACGTCCTCCACGATCACGTAGGCCATCCCACAGTACGGGCATTGGTAGTCCCCATACTCCAACAGCGTCAGCGGAGCGCCGAGCGGCCCACGCATATGATCCCTGTCGGGCGTGACCGGCAGCTTGAGGCCGGGCGCCCACGGGCTGGCGCCCCTGCCGGGGACGTAACCCCTGTCGCGCGGATGTCCTGTAAAGTCTTTCGCCTGAGCCATCGGCAGCAGCATGGCGGATCACTTTTCGGGCCGCCTTGATCACCGTCAAACAGGTGGCCTCGTACGGCGCGCCTGCGGCTCTTGAGTTGCATTCGGCGCCGCGAGCGCAACACACTGAGACGAGATTTGGCAACCTGATGTTGCGTCACTGTATCTCGTTGGCGCTGACCTATCACCTCCGTGGCGGCGCACGATGCTTGAAGTACGCCCCGATGATCAGTGAGGCGGCGGCGCAGCGGGACTGACGGTCTGGGCCCCGGGGCCTTGGGCGGCAAGGCCTGCCAGGGCCGTCTCGAGGTTTTGAATAGCGGCAGGGTTGCCTTGCGCGGCAGCTTTGCGGAACCCCTGCACGCCTGCCTCCGGATTGGGAGCCAGGAGCTGCGCAATGCCCATCATGTTGAGCTAGCCCAACTCGTTTTCAGAGTATTCGTCTCCAGAGCCGGCTGCCGCAGTCAGGTCCGCCAGACCCTCGCGCAGCTTTCCCGCCTCCATGTAGGCTCTGCCGCGATTTGCGCGGCGTCCTCAAACTTATGCTCGAGAGACCCAGGCCAGGCACGGCAGGCACACCTCTCCACCCAGGGCAATCGCTTTGCGATAGTCGCGTTCTGCAGCGACATAGTCTCCATCCTGCTGATGCCTCATCGCTTGCTCCGCGACAATGGTTGATTCCAACAACTGCAGGCTCGCGGGAGGCAGCCCCGTTCTGCGGGACTCATCCAGGAAGGCGTACATTTGCTCGACACTGACCGCCCCAACGAGGCTCGATGGGGTTTAGCCAACGGGTCCCGGGATTCTGATTTCGTTGTCCACACCTCGTCTCTGGATACTCCGTGACTCCAGGTTAGGTCACCCAAAATTCAGAAAATCCGGGGGATGACACCTTCCTAAGATTTACAAGAAATCAGCCGCCAGTTATCCCCTCTGCCACCCCAATTCCCCGGACATCCCACTTCCGGGTCTCGATCCATCCGCCGTTGTCGTCCCGGCGATCACCACCGGACGATATGGATTGGATGGAGTTCACCTGTACCCAATCAATGCACACGCTCGACGACGAGCAAATCGGTACCCTCGTCTCAGTGGCGATGGAGGACTTCGGGCCGGGTCTGACTCGCACCGAGTTCAATGACGTGATGCTCTGGCTGTTCGAGAGCATCGCTGGTTTCGAAACGCTGCCGTCCAAACTCACTCAGCGGTACCTGCGGCTGCTCTGGTCAAAGTACCAACAAGCCATCAGGGACCACCCGCTTCACTAATTCCAACTCGACGCTGGCAATCCAACATGAACTGCTGCTCGACCATCACCGAAACTCTACCAGTCGAATGCTGCCGCCTTGCTCCACTGCTGCAGTCATGCCCTGAACGATCCCGTAGGCGTAGATCGGCAAGCTGTGAGTGCCAGTCCGGGCTACGCACCGCCGTGGACTCCGACTAACAGGACTGCTATGTTTTAACACTCGACCAGCAACGGACGCGTCACAGCCATGACCATGCGTTACAGCCGAAGAAGAGCGGATGGCATTACGGAGTACTCGGACTCGGCGGAGCGGCTTGCGGCAGCCTCTGATCGCGAACTGGATGCACAGGCCCAGGGTTGTTTCACTGTGGTCGGTCTCGTCTCCGGATTTGTTGTAGCGCTCCTATTGCTCCATTCCTACGGAAACAGCTGGCCAAAGGTCGTGCGCTTCTCGCTGGTCATTGCGGCGGGGATCGGCGGTGCTCTTTTGCTACGGAGGTGGGCGGGAGTCATCGCATTCTTGGTTGGTCTTGTGCTCGCCCTCGGCTTACTTGCGGGGGTGGCTGGTCTCATCTGGAGCGCGTTATGAGGAGAACGCTGAGTCACCACGAGGTACCTCTAGGCGTTTTCACTGTGAGATTGCCTACCGATCCCCGACGGTGAGATTCACCTGCTCGGGGCGCGTGAATTGGCCCATGCATTCGTAGCAAGGCCTATGGCGACGCGATTTTAATAACGCTGAGCGTTCAGCAAAGTAGAATATGCTCCGGATCGACACAACTCGGTGCGTTGGGCCCTTTGAAGATTTCAAACACCCAAATTGATCGGCTCGGGGATCGTCTGCGGTCGCAGAGCATCACGGATGCGGATCTTGAACTGCTGAGTGAGTTTCGTCGTTCGTTCGGCCCTGCATATGAAGCGGTTGTAGAGGTCTTGCGAACCTCACGGATACGTCAGTGGTCGACCGCCGCATAACTCCGAGCCACGGCTATCGAGCCGTGCACGTGATCGTGCACCAGCACGGTATTCCAGTGGAGGTTCAGGTTCGCACCGAGTTGGAACACAGCTGGGCGCAGCTTTCGGAGAAGTTGTCGGACGTCGTGGATCCGAGCGTCAAGTATGGAGGCGGCCCGGAGCTGCTAAAGTCGAGACTTCTCCGCATCTCAGAGGCGATCGGAACGGCAGAGGAATTGGAAAGTAGATTGCTGAGGACGGGAAGTCCGACGGGTGATCTCAAATCAATCGCGATGGTTTCCGAATTCGCGGAAATCAAGCAGCAACTCAAAGATCTTCTCAATGAGATGATCGAGCAGGGCGTTTTGTGGCAGGATGAGGAGCATGCTGTTCCTAATCCAATATGATCGCCGCGCCGGTCGCATCGTCAGCCTGGAAAGGTTTACGAACGATCAGCGGCTCATGGCGGGGGAAGCCCGCTTGGATCTGGAAATAGAGCTTCAGCGCCGCAGCCAGAATCACGAAGTCGTCGTGCTCGAGGCGGCCAGCGAAGAAGCGCTGCGCAAGACGCACGGTCGTTATTTTGACGACGTTGAGCACCTTTTGGCAGCTGCACTGGCCGTTTGAGCTCGCCTGCGCATCGCAGCCAGCCCCAAATCTCTACCATACTGGCCTGAACGCCGAATACCCATCAAGGGTAATTCTCAGTAGAATCAAAGCGTCGCGCCCGTAGCTCAGATGGATAGAGTGGCAGCCTCCGAAGCTGGAGACGCTCGACCCAGGGCCATCGCAAATTCAAGAGCTTATGTTCACCCTTCGTCAGTCTTTGATTGTAGTACGCATCTAGTACGCTTTTCAGCGTCCTTGATCTTCATGGATCCGGCTTCACTGTTCATCCTTGGCCTCGATTGACCAAGGCGACTTCCATTCGCAGCAGCACGTTCCGTACGCTGCTGGCATGCCACTGCCGCCCCTGCGGAGTTTTTACTCCCAGCTGGTTGAGATGGGCTGCAAGTTTTCGGAGGGTCTTGCAGCCCTGACGCTTCGCATCTTCCAGCTCCTCGCGAAGCTCTTGCGCGCGCTCCGTTGCCCGCCTGGCCCACACCTGAGACGCAGCAAGGGCTGTAACGCGATTACCAGGCTCTAGGCGCGGGTTTCCCAGCCTGATGCCCCTGGACTTAGCTGCGATAAGGGCCACCCTTGTGCGCTCGCCAATGGCCTTACGCTCGGTTTCAGCGATGACAGCCATTATTCCCACCGCGGCTTCGTTCATCCTCGGCATGTCACAGGCTATGAAGCTCGTGCTTGAATTTTGCAATGTCAGTAGAAACGCGGCATTGCGAGACAGGCGATCGAGCTTCGCGATCAGCAGCGTAGCGTGCGTGAGACGACATAGGCGTAACGCCTCTGCGAGCTGTGGGCGAAAATCATTCTTTCCGCTTTGAACCTCTACAAACTCAGCTCGAAGCGTGCCATGGGTATGGCGCAAAAAGTCCTGCACTGCACTTCTCTGCGCATCCAGCCCTAGACCCGACCGCCCCTGCCGATCAGTGCTGACCCGAAAATAGGCGACGTAATCGTTACGAACCGATGGATTTTTCATCATGTACAGCTCCCTCATTCGTTCGTATGACGGAATTGTACTAGTAGCTACTACTAGCTACAAGCAGCCATAGGTCCTTATTTTACGCAGGAATTCCGAAACGATCCGGATTAGTCAGCCACTTGTTTACCTTAGAAAGGAACATCCATACGTCTGCCTCTGAAGGCTTGGCGTACGCAGGCGAGGTAGGGTCTTCGCCCATCTTTTGGAAGATATCAATCAACCAAGCTGGCCCGTGACCCGGACTCGCTAGCTTCTTTAACCACGATTCCAACTCCCCACCAGGCACGACAAAGATGCCGTATTCGGCCAACTGAGCAAGCAAATGGACAGCAGCTTCTTGCTCTTGCCCTTCGAGAATCGCCACGCCGCCATCTCGCTTCATGTCCTTTCCAGTCTTAATCATCGCTTGAAGCACAGAGGCGCGTAGCGTAGCCAATGAGTTAGTAGCCAGGGCTGGAACATTGCTCGCCGAAAGCAACTTGGCCCACGCGGTACCCCCCTCTTTGAGAACGTCGATATCCACGATTCCAGCAGCAGGTATGCCTAGCTGCCTCAAGGGTCGAATGAGGGTCGGAACGGTCTGTTTGTTCTGAGCGTTTAAAAAAAGACAGTTCGAAATTCCCCAGCTCGGCTTCAATCGAAGCAGACGCTCGTTAATTTCTTCATAGAAGGCTCTGTCAGCATCTGACTCAGTTACCACCACGAATTCATAGAACAGGCCGCTCAAGACTCCAGTGGACCGGAGTAGCGGATTTCTCATCAATTCAAGGATCTCTGTACTGGGGAGCAAGCGTGCGGTTGCATTTCCAGCACGGTAGGTAAGGCGCACAATGTTGACTGGCGCTCCTGAATGTACACATCCCATCACGAATGTTGGGCTGTGCGTGGACACGAAGACCCTCTTGTCCGCCCCGACAGCAGCCCGCGAGACCTCGATGCCGAGCTTTGATGCAAGTGAAGGGTGCAAGAAGGCTTCAGGCTCGTCTATAAGCAAGATCCGTGGATCTCCTGCCATCAACTCCGTTATGATTCCAGTAAACGCTTTGACGCCATCACTTGCTTGATCGATGAGCTGCGCTTTTCCTTGAAACTCTACGGCATCAGCGTGTATACCCCGCTCTTGCATATCGCTAGCAGGGGGCGAGTCGGAAAGACGAATTCGAAACTGTCCAAGGTGCGTTGGATCGACTACGAAGTACCTATCGAAGGCCTCGAAAACGATACGTCGTACCTCGTACCGCTTTGCATTATTCAAAAATAGTATTTGCAGACTCAAGTGGGATGGCTGTTGCAAATCACCTGCCGTTTGACTGCCCACAAGGGCCATTCTGCCCTGCCCGTCAAGTCTCAGGGTGTTTAGGTTCAGGAACCACTGGCAAAAAGCCCCCGGATTTGCGTTTGGATCTTCAATCACCTGCAGAAGGCCCTGCAGATTTACCTGGAGGCGCCCCATCCGACTTCCGATGTACTGCATACCGACTTGCAATGCCTCGCCAGGGCTCGGACCTTGCTTCATGCTATCAACGGTTGCCGCCGCTGCTGGCGCGGTGAGACCCGTGAATGTCATATGTTCCAGTATTACCGCAGTAGCATCTTTCTGTCCTGACCGGCAATACTGTTCGATTTCTCGCAATACCTTACTCTTTCCAGAATTGTTGGGTCCCACGAAGACGGTAACGGCCCCCACCGTAAGTGATGTCTGCGGCGCACCAGGTATGCGTCCAAATTTAAACGTCAACGTTGCAATCATGAGCTAATGCCCTCCCGGCACGATCACCAAACAGCGTCACGCGGTCTTGAATTGTGCACACGTCTCAGTGCTCGCTCAATGCCACGCGACGTATGCTCTCGATCAGTCTCTCCCCGACCCCGCTGATCAAGGCCCTCTATCACGGTAGATCCGCGAGTAGTTCAACGTTAGGAAGAGATCAAACCAAAGACCTACCGATCTTCCTCGGGCTGAAGAGCCAAGCGAAGAAGCTCCCATCTAAGTTGCTTCCGTAGTAAATTCTGACTCTTCTACCAATTTTGAACCTGTTGTTCGCCGATCGCTAGTGCATCCAAATGGGCAAGACTAAACGTTGTGTCGAAGTCGCGTATCTAGACCCCGAGAAGCTAGAACTGCTGAAGCGGCTGTCCGCTCAAACTCGAATCCCTCGAACAGCTCTTGTGCGTGAGGCAATTGACGACTTGCTGACCAAGCACGGGCTCATGAAACCGCGAAAAAACGATCAAACATAGCCTGCCGAACTGGCCTCCTCTGTAGCGTACCTGCATTCCCGACTGCTGCGGCTGGAATCAACGTAACCATCATCCTGCTCAGCATTTCGTAGATAGCATGGTGCGCCGCGACTCACACTGGAAGGACAGTCGCTCCCGGCACGAACTCCAGCATCTCGGCGACATCCTGGTCGAGCTTGCGCAGCTTCCCACCGCAGTCCGCGCAGGTGCACCCATTGCGCGCGGAGGGCGAGAGGTGAACGATCGTCTCGCGTGGTAGATGTGCCGGGAGCGCACGCCGCACCGGATGTCGCTTGGGTTTGGTTCGGGCTTGACCCTCGGCAGCGGGTGCGCGCGGAGCCTCGGGTGCCGGCTGCGGTGTCCCAGGTGCCCATCAACTTAGTGGGCACATCTTCGGCCTCGGGCTCGTGCTTTAACATGCGGCCAAGACGAAACGCTTACGATCAACTTAATGAGGCGGAGCACCAACTGTCGCGATTCCGAAAGGAGGCGAAGCCATGACTGCCTTGGATGAACGGGCAGTCGAAAGCGCCCGCAGAAGACGGCGCGCAGACGATAAGGTCTAGCTCTAGGGTTTCAGCCTAACGGTCACATTGGGATACGATCGGTCGCTCGGTACAACTCCCGGCAAGGGCGCCGGTGACCAGATTTTCAAGCCGCCCCTGAACACCCGATCAAGAGCATCCTTACTCCATCTTCGTATCCTCCCGTAAGGGGCGTTTGGCGGTAGTGGTTCCCATCCGTCATCGCTAGGGTTCGCTTTAGTCCAGTCCATAACGGCACTGGCACGCCGATCGGCCCATTGCAGAAGCTTATTTTCAGCCGAGTCTCCCGGCGTGTCCGTACTCGCGTAAAGCATGAAAATTCTTGGGGGCAGAAAAAAATCTGCTCGTATCGGTTGCAGGCGGGCGTTGATCAAGGGGTGAGCGTTCATGTCACAGTCCGTGATGACTCCAACATTGAGGCCATGGTACTTCAGCTCCATCGTCCTCAGCACCTCCCACCAACCGATTCTTTCCGCGTTCTCAGTCGGGTCTCTAAACTCGAAGACCAGGTCCTGCATAAGCACTAGGTCACCAAGGTTGCCATTACGACCTCGCTCGACCTTTGCAATCATTGCGGCAGTCACGGACACGGTCTCCTGCCCGATCGCCTCCGTGTTTGTGTCTATAGCAATATATCCCGCGAATCGCTCCTCACGGTATCTTTCAGGGTGGTGAGTCAGTTTGTCGTCGACAAACGGTACCCGCAAAGTGGCCTTCTTCTTCCCGTTGCGTCTCGTATAACCGTACTCGATGAACGCTTGTTCCGGGGCAATTGGAACTCCGTTGGACAGAAGAATGGTTTCACCCGTTACGTGGTTGTCATCAAAGGTCAGTGACTCTACGGGTTTATCGCCAGGATTGACCCACAGGGTCACTTCTCGTGGTCGCGTTTTGCTCTCAATGCGCCCTCGACCGTGGCATTTCTTGTACATCTTGCCACTGCCGCAGTGGCAAGGCTCTTTAGGAGCCGGCCGAACTTTCATCGTGGTATCAGGCTCTGCCTTCTTAGGTGTAAGGTCAACAGGAAAACGTATCTCACCGGTATTGCGATCCTGTTGCACCATTGTAATTGTAGTTGCCTGGGGCAGCCTCTGTAAGGCGGTGAATAGATCACCCCAAGCCTTCGCTGGTTTATGCCATGAGTGTTCCATGAAACTGGCAGTCGATGAAGCTCCAAAGACCAATACCGTTATATGTTAGGGTTGCGTTTGTGAAGGTACAGTGCTTCGAGTACCGCAGCCACGATGATTGCGGTTGCCGTTATCCAGTCCACAGTTTCATGATCTGCCCCCCCCGCGAGAAATTGGCAGGATCATACTCTTAGGTAGTGGCTCAGTTTGAATTCTGACTATGGCGGCTTTGTGGGATACTCGGTCTCGTGGCTCTCTCGCAAGGTAATTAATCATGGATATGGGAAGCATCAGTGCCGCTGTCAGCAGCTTGAAGGTTGCTGGCGACATCGCGAGAGGACTCATAAGCCTTAAAACGATGACTGAGGTTCAATCCAAGGCCATCGAACTCAATCAGCAGATTCTCGATGCACAGCACCAGATTTTCGCGGCAAACGCTGCGCAGACGACCCTGGTTGAGCGCATACGAGAATTGGAAAGCCAAGTCTCACGCATGAAGGACTGGGATGCTCAAAAGCAACGCTACAAGCTTGCAGCTCCGTTTCCGGGATGTATGGTGTACGCGCTGCTGAAACCTATGAGTGAAGGTCAGCCACCGCATTATCTTTGTACTTCCTGCTTCCAGAAGGGTGAGCCTTCGATTCTGCAAGGAAGGGAAGGACGCCACAGCAAGGACGGTTGGGCTTATGCCATGTACTGTTGTCCTAACTCTAACTGTCGTTCCGAAGCGAAAACCGGATCGGTGAGCGTAGTTGCGCCTCAGTATTTCGAGGACATACAGCCATCGGGCTGAGCTGGTACTGTCTGATACTGTCAGACTGCCAAGGGACTCGAATCCATCGGTCACCGATTGGGGAATTCAATTGATTACCGTTCCAACCACCTTAGTTCTCGGAGCCGGGGCGAGCAAGCCCTACGGATACCCGTTAGGCGAAGAACTAGTCGCTGGAATAGCTCAGAACAAGTTCGAGTTGGTTAACAACCTTCTCCAACTGAATTTCGAGGGTGACGTAATAGAGGAGTTCCGGCGAAGTCTCATCGAATCCGGGTTGGGGTCTATTGACGCCTACCTTGGTCGCGTGAGCCGTCATGGCAAGGTCGGCAAGTCTGCGCTCGCCCACCAGATGCTCCACTACGACTCAGGTGCTGCCAACTTCTCTACAAATTGGCTTGGGTACCTCTGGCGGCTAATCGTTGAAGACGTGAACAAGCCAGAAGACCTGAAGGAAAACAAACTCAGTATCGTCACTTTCAACTATGACACGTCAGTTGACCGCTTCTTCGTAAATGCCATTCGGAGCACATTCGACATTGCCACGCAGCAAGCGTGCGAGTACGCAAAGATCATTCCCATAGTCCACGTGTACGGAAGCCTACCCACGGAACAGACCCTGCAAAGGGTCGCGCCGACGACACCATCGTTGGCTGCTATTCGGACCACAGCGGACAGACTCATCGTGCTGCATGAAGGCGAGGTTGACTCAGACGAGTTGGTGGAGGCGCGGCAATTCCTCATCAACTCTAAAATTCGCGTGTTCCTTGGCTTCGGGTACTTGAAAGAGAACGCGACGCGCCTGAAGGTTAATACGTGGATTAAAGACGGAACGTGGGCACCGTTTGGTACAACTCTCGGTTTGTCGTCGGGTGAGATTCTTCGTATGCAGCGCCTGTTCCCAGCAACCCACCCGGTGAATCCGGTAGCAGGCGACTGCCTTGCGGGCTTGCGCACGTGGGTGAATCACATGACTTCGTAGCTGTGCCCGCTGCTGAGCTGAGCGCTGCGAGGCGAACGCGAATTTGGCTAGAGACTAGAGAACGTAGAACATGAGGTTCTATTGTTGGAAGACAGCCTTTACGAGCGACTCTGAGTTAGGCTGCGCCCTCCCGCAAGTTCACCTGTGAATGAAATATCGCACAAGAGCAACAATGATGGATATCGACGCATATATGCAAAGCAGGTTCGGAAGTCGTCGGTCGAAGAAGTTCTTCTCCATCGCTGTGACATCTATGAAGCGTGAATATCGGTTCACGAAACCTTTATAGATGCCTTTACTGGCATGAGCAATCTCAAGGAATGCTCTTTCTATCAAGTAACCTCGCACAAGAATGTTCATGCCCATGGTCAGATACCATGTCACCCCCAACAGAAAGACTAAGAACGCTGGCTTGCTCAACGACGGGAATTCAACACCAATCGCTGGTATCTTCGTTGGGTACAGGTCAGTATGGGTGATGAGGATGCTGATAAAGCTGGCGAGTACCGAATTCCGTCTCGCCTTCCCATACTCTTCATTCCCGGGCCATGTTGCCAGTAATCTCTTTCGCTCTATCCAAGCATCAACGGTCCCTTCAGGTGCTTCAGCGAACTCCTTCTCTGCTTCGAGATATGCCTTGTCCTGTTCCACAGCTACCTCACCGGGGTCTTGTGCCTTCGCGTTCCAAATTCCCGCATCCGCATTTGGCGGCATGACAGTCAAATGCCTATCAAGGTATCGCCGGTATTTGCGCAATATCCCTCGCTCCTCAATGGATGGGAGTGGATAACGGGCGACCCGAAAGAAACGCCTGTATCGATTCAGGTACGGCACATCGTATCCGTGGTCCAAAAGCTCACGAGGGGGAGCTGCCGCGATATGATTGACCAAGTATTCGGGAGGTTTGCTTTCAGGGGCGCTGTCGGCTTCGTTATTTTCTTCTGGGGGTTTGGCAGACATATGAATCAATTCCTATGACATATTGAGACATCGGCGTGGGAGAACTAAAGGCGTATCAGATTCTGGAACCAATCACGCACGAGCAATTTCGGACGTTCAGCCTCATCTCACTCACTGCGCATCCGACGATGCCCCCCTACGCCTGTCGATCAGCCTTCCAACATCGCCTTGATGGCTGAGGGTCCAAAAGGTTTGCCTGAGCGTGCTGTGTGACCCTGGCCTGCCAACACTTGGGCAATGTCGCGGAAGCTGCGACGCTCTTTCATACGCTTGTTGATCCAGCGTAGGGAGCGAGCAAGCTCCACCACCTGGGGGTGCAGCTCCTGGTGCGACTTGCGACCCTCGCACTTGCCATTCTGTGCACGCTTGCGCTCCCTCGCCACCTGGAGCTTGCTCACCAACATGGTCTTTTCTAGCTGGGCAGCAGCGCCCAAGACCTGACGCACGAACACCGCTGTAGGTGTATCCGATACGAAGCTGTCTGGTGAATCGACTGCAATCAGCTCGATCCCCCGTTGCTTGAGCATGCTGTAGCCGGTTTCCTGAACGATCAAGTCTCTGGCAAAGCGACCAGCAGTCTCTACCAGGATGGTTCGCACATCGGGGTTCACAGCCATGTAGGCCAGCATTGCAGCGAAGCCAGCACGTGCATCGATGGAGTCTGCACCCTTGACCGCTGCATCGTAGTAAGGGGGTAGGACGATCTCTAATGCAGCCTGGGAGGCATATCGCTCGATAGCTGCCATTTGCCGTTTGTGGCTGTCCTTGTCCTCGCCAACGTTGGTTGCCGAGCTGGTCCGCAGGTAGGCCACCGCTTTCTTGTTTTTGAGCATGATTCTGTCTCCCAAACCTGCATCTAGCAGGGTTTGGATCATATCATGTTCTTAATTCTGAGGAAAAAAGAACAGAGGAATCAGGAGCGACGAGACTGCCGGGGACGAGTTCGACGGTCCCCCGACCGGCACTAGAGTTATGGCGGGCACATGGATTAGCGGATTCACCAAGCCCGCTTACTTGCGCAGCAGCCAGAATGGGCGTGTTGCACACTGCACGTCAGAAGCGGAGAGGTTCTGGTGTACCTTCCTGGCAATATACCGCTCACCCGCTATTGCAGGCGGAAACAGACCGATTGCAACCGGGGCCAAGTAGTCAGTCGCAAAGGACGTTGAGCCCCACGTCCACAGCGTTCATCGAAAGCGCACGCAGGCTAGACTTCCTGCATTGCATCACACCTATGATGGAGTCGCAGATATGGCGCCGTGCGAGCTTGTCGGATAAGATCATCAATGATCTCCATGCTCTGCTCGGACACTGTGGCGAGAGGACCCTAACGAGTCGCAGAACAGCGGAGAACGGTGATGCTACATGTTTGCGCTTTGAATTGAACGCCCACTAGCGCTTTGCTCATTCTTGCGGCGACCCTAGCCGTTGTTTGTGCCAAGACAGACTCTCGTGACGAGCCGATCGGCTACATGGGGGTAATCTATGCGGATAGGACCAATAATTTTGGCTGGCACCTTGCTTTATCTTGCTGGATGCAACGGCAAGATTTCAACAACTGTGAGTAACGCAATCTCGCCCCCGGACTTTAAAGTCAGCGCTGTTTCAGACCCATTAGAAGGGAACTACATTAAAGCGGTTAAGGACTATACCGTCAATGGAGTGCCGGTCGAAATTGTTTTGAAATGCGACCAAAATGAGATTCGTAGCTGTAAGCATAAAGCGCTCTCAAACAAAAATAAAAGCGCGATGGGATGTACGACAGATACTCGAATTACAATCGAGAATGCGCGTTTCATCCATACGATTCCGATACCCGAAATTTCATACAGGGCTATAATGGGATACCGAAGGCCGGATTACATCACTTATCAAGTGGTAGAAGAGCCTACTCAAGACATCTCGCGGAATATGACCTCTGAATTTGTCACTATAGGACATACCTTATATGAAAATGCAACAGAGGTACCCCTTCCCATTTGGCGCACGTCTAATTGGCCGCAGGTAGATACACGCATGTATCGATTTCAACTGCAACGCCTGCAAGAGCCACTGGACATCGTTTTTGATTATCGAGATCAGGGACTGAAGAAATTTATTGCAGCATGTGAAGATGAATCAGGTTTACCGCCATGGCGAGACCCTCCAAAGCCGAAGCCAAAGAAACGACCTACTTGTGAAGAAGACGATAACTATTGCTAGACGTCGCCACCGTGGCGACTTATTTTCCAGGGTTGTATGTCCGTTCGCGGCAACTTCGTTGCGACGGTGTGTCGGGCGCTATGAAACACGAGTTGCTTCGGGAGATTGTTCTGTTGTTACTGTAGCTTCCTCGTATCTATCTGCTAAGTACGTTTGTGAATGCGGCAAGGACAGACGATCTCCTGCAGGTAATCAGCGAAACGGTCGTCGAGCTTCCTGACGCCATCTTTCCCCAGCAAAAATTTTGCGATGATACATCGAGCGTTCTTTATGAAACGCCAAGCCCCGTGCTGGGCAAAGTTATAGGCATGAAAAAATTGTAGGATTCAAAGTCGAAAGTGAAGTTGCCTTGAACACCTCCATTACCGAACTGGTGGGCGAAGTTGAATCCATTCTGGCTGCCAAGGTGAAAGCGGAACGTCCCCGGAGGAAGCGCTAGACCAAATGCCCCACCGCTGCGAGCGAGCAAACAGGTGTGGTGTTAGGAACCAAAGAGATCAGCTGGGCGAGCTGGGGGCATTTAGGGTAGTTTTATCCAGTTGTAGGGCAATTGACCTCAACCCGAAATCAACCCATAAGTTCCTCTATATCAACTACTTCCTACTACTTCAGGGCATTTAGGGCGTTAGGGTAATAGGTATATAACTGTTGCATAGCTGTATGCCATATCTCCACATACAGCTAATAGACACCAATGCCCTAAAGCCCTTTGCCCTCTCTTTTACCCTGAGGTGCTTTCGCGGCTTTCTTCAGTCGCGTCGAATTCTGCCACGTACTGATGAATCAATTGGCTGCAGGTTTGCCGTTCCCTCCGAGACTGCCGCCGCTTTCGCCGCTGATCTATGAGCTTCGCTAGTTCCTCATACCCTGCTGTGCCTTCATACAGAGGCAAGGTCAGCTCCCGGATCAACTCACGTTCCAGCCGAGTATGCACGTGGTCGTATTTTTCATTGATGAATGACAGGCAGCGATGCTCGCGCGCTTCCTTTCTCTTGATAGAGGCATCCAGCTCCCGTAACTGTTCCTCAAACTCAGCATCAGTGAGTTCACGCATGATCGACACCTCCCCAATTGTGCTTTCTCTTCAGAACGAGCGTCTCAAACGTGGATCTCATATGCTCCAGGGTGGGGAAGCGAAACTCATAATGACCACTGGTCTTCACAACAGTTGCCTGTGTGATCTTCTGCACCTGATCGAAGAATTGACTTTTGGGGTCAGGTCTTCGTTGACTGTCGCGGCAATGCGTGAGATATCGTTGGTGAAAGTCAGGTCTGCCGACTGCTTCCGCAAAGCGCACGCCACCCTCATCCAGCCAGTTCAGGAGAAAATCCTGTATGGTATTCAACGAACGTACTGCCATATCTGCCCCACGTTCGTTATTACCCTCGGGTAGTTTACGGGGACTGAAGTTTGATATGTCGCGCTTGCGTAACAGGTCCATCAGCCCAGCAGCTCCACCGTTATACAATTCCTCATACACCTTGCCGAAGTAGGTGTGATCCTGTTTGTACTCGTGCTCCGGTATGTTGATCACACAGTATCGGCGTTCATCCATACTGAATGGCACTGCCCAGTCTTCATTTGAATCGATAATGACCCGCTTGTAGTTCTTCACGGTATAGCTGTTAATGTTTTTCGGCTCCACATCGGTGGTGGGCTCCGTGATCAGCCCTTTCAGCCGTGAGTCCATTTCCTGATATCCGCCCCAAACGGTTTCATTGAGGAATACCACCAACTTGTTCTGGATGACACTATTGAATCGTCCAATCACGCGATCCATGTTCTGTGTTTGGTAGAAGTGATTACCGAAGATGAGCTCCAATGGCTTGATCACCGTTCCTTTGCCAACACCTTTGCCACCCCGAAAGACCAAGGCTACTTCAGGTCTCTCACCGGGTTTCTGCACTGCGTGTGCGTAATAATTTAGAATATAGTTGATGAGCGCTTCATTGCAATCGCAGATGTTGTTGCATAGATGATCCAGCCACATTGTTGGCTCACGTCGAAGGGCTAGCTCATCAATAGCAAGCCCCTGCCATAGATTCTTCTACGTTTGTTTGTGACTGTTGGATGGATCAAAGACGAGTCCATCCAGGTACTCCCGTCTATCCTTGTGAGCTAGCCACTCATCAGCCATGTGCTTGAACTTTGTTGTTATTTTACCGTATTGATTCTCTTCCTGCACCATATAGGTCAGGTTGCCGTAGAGTGACTTGAAATCGTTGAAGGTGTAGTAATCCCAGGCGTCGGGCTGCTTGTCGAAGTCTCCCAACACACGAGCGCTGCCCGCCATGTTCAAGACGGCAAAGCGTTGGTTGAATTGTAGGAATAGAAAGTCGCGTTCAGTCTGCGCTTGCTCGTTACATTTTGCGATTGTTTGATCAGCTCTTTCGTCAGTCAGAAGTTTTTCTATTTCTACTCGACTACCAAGATCAAGCCTAAGTGATTGTTGCGTTGTCATTGTTATTATTCCTTGACACGCACATGGAAAGGTATGGGAAGTGAGTCCCCAGAATTAGGGACTGTCCGTCTTTGAATGTGTCGTTGTCATCAGTTCGTGCCCAAGGTAATCACACCTTGTGCACCGAACTATTTAGTATCTGTGAATCTTTTTGTTTTTAGGCTGCTGAAGACAGCTCAAGCAAACTTATCACGGATACGAAAAAGCCTGAGTAGCGTTCACCACCCAGGCTTTTCATGATTGTTATGACATACGACTTATCAATGACAGCAATACTTATACCAGATCGCGTTCGATGTTGCAAGTTCGTTTGTTATTTGTGTTTGTTTGTCCATGTCAACAGTTAAGGGGGGAGGATATCGCTGCGTGCCCACGCTTCAGGGCGGATATTATTGTTTGTGTCAACGGTGCTGGTACTGGTGTAGCTGCCGTTTACGATTTCTTCCGTGCACGCCTCGAAGGCTTTGACCGCCTTGCCCTCAGTCCCTGGTATGCGTGTTCGGCAGGAAAATCACTTCAGCAGGTATCGCACTCAGGGGTAGGTCGGAAATTTTCTACAACCGTACATACATTAGTCGCACCTATGGGTGTATGAACGCCATGAAGTGATCGTACATAGATATGCTACCCCGGAGCAACTTTGAGAACCTATCCGAAGCGCAGTCCTCGGTCGTGCAGGTATCGATGCCACAACGACACCCAGTCACGAACCTGCGTATCCAGCTCGCTGTAGCGCACACCGATTTCCATGAGCTGCTTCAAGCGACTTTGTTGATCGAGAACGCAAATGGCTGCTAGAGGGTTGCCATTCGTCAGCCTAGTCAGACGTGTCGAGACGGTATCCCGCAGGTTGTGAGCTGATATTGCAGGTTTCCCAGTGTCCCCGACACCCGCGAGCGCAGTTTCCGACCAGTCGAAATTGTTGAGCGGTTTTTCTGGTCGAGGTGGCAGCGCGCGTTGCGGTGTCACGAATCGAGACCCTCCAAACGAACGACATTGCTCCAGAAGAGTGTACAACTGCGGGGTTACCGGAAATTTGAACACTTTCTTTTTTCCCTTTGCCGTGTGACGGGGAAAGTGTATGACCTCGGAGAGAACCCAGGACCACTCGATAGTGATCGCACGTTCCCGGCGAAAGCCTCCGGCCAAGACCAGCAGCACTGCCGCTCGATGGACCGGGTTTGCTTTCCATCCATTCAACCTGACGATCAATCGATCAAGCTCTGAATCACTCAGCGGTCGCGGTTCGTCTTCATTTACACCGAGCTTTCGACTGTTCCAGAGCCCCTTGCCTTCGGACATGACCCTCGTAACGTTGGGTGGACGGTCCGCTTCTGAATCGATGCGCAGCCTTTGTACATTGATGATCTCCCGCAACATCTGGATCGCGTGGTCAGAAACCCTCCCACCTATCTGGATTGGTAGCGACACCGAGTTTTGATCCACAGAGTCGAGGCTGGAGTTATGTTCCAATGCGCATGGTGAATTCGCTTTTTTGGCCAATCGCTGAGCCTGACCCAACCGGATCTCTTGATAGACAGACCTGTGTAGTCTCTTCACGTCGTCGCGCGTGAGGCTCCAGAGATGCGTCGTTTTGATCAGCTTCAGGCAAGCGTATCGGTTCCAAGTCTTGCGCACGCCGTCGATGGTGCGTGGTCGCGCGTGGTGGGATTCCAGCTCTCGGAGGTAGTAGCAGAGAGCCTCACCCACGGTGATGGCTTCAATGCTGTGATCGGCTACAGGGCGGTGTTCGCGACCCTGCTGTCGCCACGTGCCGCCGTCTCCTTGCAAGAGGCGCCGAACAAGCGATGGCTTGTGCTCGGGCCATTCGAGAGCCCTACCTGACTGATCCTTCATGCGAGTTCGTCGCCCGCTGCCGCGATCCGGGCGCACCACGTAGAACCAGTGGGCAGGCATCCGCACGGAGTGAGGCAGTCCCTGCTTCGCCCGTACAGCTACATACTTACCCGGAACTAGTTCGATTCCCCACCGATCATCTTCGATGCTCCAGAAGACTGCCCGTGCGTCGCCCCAGTCCATACTTGCAAGCGCAGCGCTTGTCATCGAAATCCGGCAAGCAGTTTTCCCCATCTTTACCCCACTTTTGGTCCGCATCTGGTACGCAGAATCGCAAAGCAGGGTGAAAACGCAGCTTGAATTACCCTTAGACGTCTCGATCAGAACGTTAACGACTTCAAACGCTTAGCAGCGTCCGTCATCATCGGTTAAGCTATCCGGTCTTCGCGCCCGTAGCTCAGATGGATAGAGTGGCAGCCTCCGAAGCTGCAGGTCGCTGGTTCGAATCCAGTCGGGCGCGCCAATCTACACGGTGTCCATTCCGGGGACATCGGTAACAGCCTTCCTCCGATGGAGCCCGTCCGCGGCCTGCTGGCCGGCGGCAGTTGGGAGGCCGCCTGGCCTACTGCTGCCAGGTAGCCGGCAGCCCTGAGGCCTTCAATGCGTGGTCGATCTGGTTGCGAGCTTCCTCGGCGGTGGGAGCTGCGAGCAGGCTTCGGGCGACGGAATTGAGGTACAGGGTGAGCGTGTTCTTGTTGGGAGCCGGCTTCGCGAGCTCCTGGTCGACGGCGGCGAGGGCCTCGTCGATGTCGCCTACATCGCAATTGTCGAGTTTGGCGCGGTGGGCGGCCTGCCGGGCCGCGGCAACCGCTTTCTCTAGTCTGTATACGGCTTCGTGATCCATTTTGTGCCCTGGTCGGCCTTTGGATTCGAAGGCAGCACGGGCCGTGCCTATCGGTAGCGCGAGAGTATCTTCTCCAACCCCTTGGCGCCCGGCGAGAGCTTCTCATAGGGAATGCTGTTGAGCGGCTCAGCCGGCGTTCCATTCAGGGTGTGGAACTCGTTCTGGGAGGGCTCGACGAACAGCAGGCCGGTCAGGTACTCGCCGTCTTTCATCCGCTCCTGGATGTACACCTGGGCGGCGCTGCGGTTGGTGGGGTCGTAGCCGTCTTCGCACTTGCGCAGCACGATGCGGCTGCCGTCGTGCATGACTAAGGGGAGGGCCTCCCCGGGGCCGTAGTTTGCGGTGATTTCCCGCTCCAGGGGGATGAAGTCGGCGTGCACGGCGGGCTCGTAGTGCTCGCGGGTGTAGGCGTAGCTCTTGGTCGAGCCTTCGTGGTCGTTGAAGGTCACGCAGGGGGACAGCACGTCGATCAGGGCGAAGCCGTTGTGATTGAGCCCTGCCTGGATGAGGGGCACGAGTTGGCTCTTGTCACCGGAGAAACTGCGGGCGACGAAGGACGCGCCCAGGGTCATGGCCAGCAGCACGGGATCGATGGGCGGCTGGAAGTTGGTTTCGCCTTTCTTGGCCTTGCTGCCGACGTCGGCGGAGGCGGAGAATTGTCCCTTGGTCAACCCGTACACGCCGTTGTTCTCGATGATGTACAGCATGTTGAGATTGCGGCGAATGGCGTGGCAGAACTGTCCGAGTCCGATGGACAGGGTATCGCCGTCGCCGGACACGCCGATGTACTTCAGTTGACGGTTCGCGGCGTTCGCGCCCATCGCGATGGAGGGCATGCGGCCGTGCACCGAGTTGAAGCCATGTCCGCCGCTGACGAAATACGCCGTCGTCTTTGAAGAGCAACCAATGCCCGAGAGCTTGACGAGATTTTGCGGCTCGATTGACAGCTCCCACGCGGCTTCGACAATGGCCGCGGTGATGGAGTCGTGTCCGCATCCGGCGCACAGTGTTGACAGGGCGCCTTCATAGTCGCGGCGGGTGAATCCGAGGCCGTTCTTGGGCAGCGACGGGTGGGCGATCTTCGGTTTGGCGATGAAAGTCATGTGTGTATCTCAACCGTGCGCGGCATCTTTGGGCTGCAGCTTGGGCGTGGGCCGCACTTCCGCCAGCACTCCCTCGACGATGAAGGTCGATGAGATCGGCAGTCCGCTGTAGGACAGCAGGGAACGCAGCTTCGACTTCTCGACCGCGGTCTCGAGGGTCAACAGTGACTTGAATTGGGCGTCGCGATTCTGTTCGACGACGAACAGCACCTTGTGTGCGCTCAGGAAGCGCTCGACATCCTCGCTGAATGGAAATGCGCGCACGCGCATGTAATCCACTCCAACACCCTGGGCCTTCAGAACATCCATGGCCTCGCGAACCGCGCCGTCGCAGCTGCCGATGGAAACGATGCCGATGTCGCTGGCGGCGGTTGCGTCGATGACGGCGCGCGGGACGAGCTTTTTGGCGGTATCCCACTTCTTCAGCAGCCGGTCCAGAACGATCTGGTACTCGACCGAATCTTCGGTGTAGGCGCCGTACTGGGAATGTCCGGAGCCGCGAGTGAAGTACGCAGCCTTGGGATGCACGCCGGGCAGAGTCCGATAGCCGATGCCATCGCCATCCTTGTCCTGGTAGCGGTAGAACTTCTCGAGCTTCAGAACCTCTTCTTTGGCGAGCATCTTGCCGCGATCGGGACGGTAGCTGTCGTCCCACTTCAGATCGCGACACATCCAGTCGTTCATGCCGATGTCGATGTCGGACAAGACCAGTACGGGCGTTTGCAGCCGCTCAGTGAGATCGAATGCCTGCGCCGCCATGTAGAAACATTCTTCCGGGTTGGCCGGGTACAGACACACATGGCGGGTATCACCATGCGAGGCGTAGGCGCACTCCATGAGGTCGCACTGCTGCGTGCGGGTCGGCATCCCCGTGGAGGGACCCACGCGCTGGATGTCGAACACCACCGCCGGCACTTCGGCGTAGTAGGCAAGCCCCAGGAACTCGTTCATCAGCGAAATACCAGGCCCGGAGGTCGCCGTGAACGCGCGCGTGCCATTCCAGGCCGCGCCGATCACCATGCCAATGGCGGCCAACTCGTCTTCGGCCTGTATGAAGGCGAAGTTCCTGGCTCCAGTCTCGGGATCCACCCGCAAACGGTCGCAGAACACCTTGTAGGCATCCATGAGCGAGGTCGAGGGTGTAATCGGATACCAGGCGGCAACGGTGGCGCCGGCGTAAATACAACCCAACGCCGCAGCCGTGTTTCCGTCGATCATGATGTAGCCCGCCGTCGCATCCATCTTCTGCACGTGCATCGGCAACGGGCAGGTGAAATTCTGGCGGGTGTAGTCGTAACCGAGCTGGATGGCCTTCATGTTGCTTTCGACGAGCTGCGGCTTCTTCGCATACGTCTCGGCCAGCAACTCACGAATGCGCTCGACGTCCAGATCGAGAAGCGCGGCCAGCACTCCGGCATAGCAGATGTTCTTCATCAGGATGCGCGTGCGCACCCCGTTGAAGTTTTCGTTGCAAAGCCGGGCCAGTGGCACGCCAATGACCGTAATGTCCTCCCGCTTGAGCAGCGCCGGCCGCGGCCAGGTGGAGTCGTAGACCAGGTAGCCGCCCGGAGCGATTTCCTTCACGTCCCGGGCATACGTCTCGGCATTCATGGCAACCATGATGTCAACACGGCCTGAGCGGGCGACGTGTCCGTCCTTGGTGACGCGAATTTCGTACCAGGTCGGCAGGCCCTGGATGTTGGAGGGGAAGTAGTTCTTCCCCATGACGGGAATGCCACTTCGGAAGATCGACTTCATCAGCAGGCTGTTGGCGCTGGCCGAGCCGGTGCCGTTCACCGTCGCGATCTTGATGACGAAGTCGTTGATACGGGCTGAAGTTGCTGGGGACATGAGTACCTTTTGCGGATCTTCAGGCGATCTTCGGTTCCTTCGCCTGCAAGTCACGCGCTTCATCGACGGCAAGCGGCCAGTGCACATAGGATTTCTGCATGTCCCAGGCTGCGGTTGGGCAGCGCTCCGCGCAGAGCCCGCAGTGAACACACAGGTCCTCGTCCTTCACCATGACACGGCCGGTCTGCGGCAATCCCGCCGAGACGAGCAGGGGCTGTGCCAGGTTTTTGGCCGGCGCCTTGAGGCGCGTGCGCAGGTCGGCTTCCTCGCCGTTCTGGGTGATCGTCAGGCAATCCACCGGACAGATGTCGATACAGGCGTCGCATTCGATGCACAGCTTCGCCGTGAATACCGTCTGCACGTCGCAGTTCAGGCAGCGCTGCACTTCCTGGGCCGCAGCTTCCGCAGTGAAGCCGAGCTCCACTTCGATGTTGAGTTTCTTGAAGCGTTCCTTGAGCGAGACGTGCGGCATGAGCCGGCGCTCGACGGGTGCGTAGTCGTTGGAGTACGACCATTCGTGCATGCCCATTTTGCGGCTCTGCAGGTTCACGCCGGGGGCGAGGCGGTCCGCGACGGACTGGCCCTCGCAATGCCGATGGATGGAGATTGCGGCCTGGTGGCCGTGCTCCACGGCCCAGATGATGTTCTTGGGTCCGAACGCGGCGTCGCCGCCGAAGAACAGACCGGGGCGGGTTGACTGGAAAGTGACCTTGTCGACGTGGGGCACGTCCCACTTGTCGAACTGGATACCCAGATCGCGCTCGATCCACGGGAAGGCATTTTCCTGGCCGATGGCAAGGATCACATCGTCCGCCGGCAGGAACTCCTCGCCGATAGTGCGCTCGGCTGTGATGCGCCCTTGCGCATCGAGGTCATATTCCATCTTGTCGAACATCATCCCCACGAGTTTTCCGTTCTCGACGACAAACGCCTTGGGCGCCCGGTTGATGACGATCTCGACGCTCTCCTCTTCGGCGTCGTCGAGCTCCCACGCGGAAGCCTTGAAGAAGCCGCGCGGCTTGCGCGCCATCACTTTCACGTTCTTCGCGCCGAGTCGCAGGCTGGTGCGGCAGCAGTCCATCGCGGTGTTGCCGACGCCGATGATGAGCACCCGCTCGCCGATCTTCGAGATATGGCCAAACGCCACGGACTCGAGCCACGCGATGCCGATGTGAATGTTGGCCGCGCCCGCTTCCCGGCCCGGAAGTTTCAGCTCCTTGCCTTTGGGCGCTCCGGAGCCGACGAACACGGCATCGAAGCCGCCGCTCGCCAGCAGCTCGCGCATGCTGGCGATGGGGTGGTTGAGCTTCAGATCGACGCCCATGGCGGTGATCATCGCGATCTCTTCATCGATCACGGTGGCGGGAAGGCGGAAGGAGGGAATGTTGGTCCGCATCAACCCGCCGGGCTCGCCGTACTGCTCGAAGATCGTGACCTGGTAGCCGAGCGGCATGAGGTCGTTCGCCACGGTCAGCGACGCCGTGCCCGCGCCGATGCAGGCCACCCGCCTGCCGTTCTTGATCTTGGGAATCTTGGGTAGCAGCGCCGTCACATCGTCCCGGTGGTCGGCGGCAACCCGCTTGAGCCGGCAGATGGCGACGGGCTTTTCCTCGACGCGCCCGCGGCGGCAGGCCGGCTCACAGGGCCGATCGCACACCCGTCCCAGGATCCCCGGAAACACATTCGAGTGCCGGTTCACCATGTACGCCTCGGTGAAGCGGCCCTGGGCGATCAGCCGGATGTATTCGGGGACATCGGTGTGGGCCGGACAGGCCCACTGGCAATCCACGACTCTATGGTAGTAGTCGGGATGCGAAGTATCGGTTGGTTCCATTCAAAGCCGCGTCGGCGGAGCCCCCTATTGGTGCAGGGGGAGTGAGTATAGAGGGGCGCTGCAGAATGTCACCATGGGTGACAGGTGTGTCTTGTATAGGAACAGTTTTTGTAATTTAGACTGTGTCCAGGAGGCGCGGAACGGCCCGATTCGGGGGGCCGAAGGGGCACCGAACCCGGAAGCGTCGCAGCTGGCGCCGGATTGGGTTCGGCCGCAGGCTAAAATATTAACTTAAGCTGCACGCGTGTGCTCTCGAAGTAGATTGGCGATCAGCGTACGCAGCCGTGCCGGGTTCAGGGGTTTATGGAGAATGGGCAGTCCGCTCGCCTCGGCATCCCTCAGCCTGTCTGGCCCCGTGTCGCCCGTGACGAGCAGAGCTGGGATATCCACGTTGAACTCGCTCCGCAGTGCCTCGACCACCTGGATACCGTTCTCGTTGTCTCGCAGACGGTAGTCCGACACGATGAGGTCTGGGAGGCGTTGCACGGCCACCAGCTTGCCCATCATCTCTGCGCCTGAGCCGGCCGTGAGGACGTCGCATTTCCATTTGCGCAGCAGGGCCGCCATGCCTTCCTGTACAGCGGCCTCATCGTCGATGACGAGCACCAGCGCGTGGGAGAGATCGAACGCCGCCGTCTCGGGACTGCTCTCCGCGGGCACATAGTCTTCGCGGCAACCGCGCGGCAATGTGATGGAGAACACCGAGCCCTTGCCCATCGCCGAGCGCAGAGCCACCTGATAGTTCAGAAGCTTTGCCAGGCGCTTGACGATGGCGAGTCCCAGACCCAGGCCTTTGCGCCGATCCCGCTCCGGGTTGTCGAGCTGATAGAACTCCTGAAAGATCTCCTCGTGTCGGTCGAGAGGAATGCCTTTCCCGCTATCCCAGACTTCGATGCGTACCTCGGGACCCATGCGCCGACATCCGAGCACGACGCCGCCCGAGTCCGTGTAGCGGACGGCGTTAGAAAGTAGGTTGCGAATCAAACGCCCAAGCAGCGACGGATCGCTTTGCACAAACAACGACGTCTTCACGACTCTAAGTGACAGGTGTTTCTGACGCGCAATCTGGGCGTACTCGAAGCGAACGCGATCGAAGACTGCCGCCAGTGGGATGGTTGTTATATGCGGCTGCACCACCCCCGCGTCGAGCCGAGAGATATCAAGAAGGGCATTGAACAGCTCCTCCATGGCATCGACCGACCTGCGGATGTTGCCGATCACCTGGCGCTCCCGCGTCGCCAGGGGCGTCTCCTGCAATGCCTGTACGAACAGACCGAGCGCGTGCAGGGGCTGCCGAAGATCATGACTGGCCGCCGCGAGGAATCGGGACTTGGCGATGTTCGCGTCTTCGGCAGCGTCCTTTTGTTCGCGCAGCTCACCGATCAGCCCAAGGTTCTCGAAGCGCAACTTGATGGACTCGTCGATGAGGCGATAGACGCGCAGCGCGAACGGCGTCATCAACGACAGGTAGACGAGCATCAGCAGCCCGGTGATGAAATGTAAAGAATCGTGAGCACGCAGAAACAGCACTGCAGGCAGCAACATGCTGGGGTAGAAGTAAGCGAAGAATGACGGCATGACGGACGCCGACGCGTATATGCACCCTGCGCCCATTCCAACGAGGCCCATGACCAGGAAGAACTGATAAGCCAGCGCGTGATGGTCCAGCCCGTCCGGCACGTAGAGCACGATGGCTCCCGCACCCCAGATGAGGCCGGCCACAGCGGATCCTCCAATACCCAGCCGATACCAAAGGCGCATGTGGGCCGGCGACGGGTTGATCCTGTTGAACGCGCGCCACTGGATCATTCGTGCGATAACCCAGGCGTAGACAACAGCCATCCAGCAGAGGACTTTTGCGTATCCCACGCCATTGGCCAGAGCGAAGCCCATCAGACTGCAGATCACTGCGCTTCCAACGAACGCAGTGGGCATATTCCGGTATTGAATGCGGACTTTTTCGGCCGCAATCAGCAACGCACGATCCACGTGTGACGCCAACGCGACCTTTGGGACGTCCTGAGAAGACATGTGTCGATCCTACACCCAACCGCGCTGTGCGATCCCAGGCGCGGATGAGGCTTGTACGACTGTGTAGCGTCGCTGTACGCGTGTGTAGCGCTCGCTGCTGTCGCGGCCGCGCAGCGCTGGCAAACTGCGACATGTCTCAATATGGACAAATAAGTGACGCGCCTATCCGAATGTCGTGCGGTGGCGAAGCGTGCCGGATGTATATTCAAGGTGGTGCCGATCTTCGTGGCGCAACAGCTGCAACACGCGCAAGCTCACGAAATCAAGGAAGTAGGACCAAGGTCCACTTGGCGCAACGCCCCACGGCCCGCAGACTGATTGACTGAACCCACCAGAAAAATGCCTCTGAAAGTACTTGTCATCGACGATCATCCTCTCGTGCAAGAGGGTGTCTCAGCAGCCCTCGAATCCCTCGCGGATGACGTCACGGTCATGGCCGCGCGCGATGCCGAGCAGGGCTTGGGCCTCGCTGCGGAAAATCCCGACCTCGACCTGGTGTTGCTGGATCTCGCCCTGCCGGGCATGAGCGGATTCAACCTCATTGGCAAACTCCACGAGCGGCTGCCGTCTCTGCCCGTGGTGGTGCTGTCAGCTCTCGAAGAGCCTGAGAACGTCCGCCACGCGATCAACGCGGGCGCGATGGGATTTGTCCCGAAGTCAGCCGCGACGCGCGTGCTCATCGAAGTCCTGCAGCAGGTGCTCGAAGGTAACGTAACCGTACCGCTCGCCTTGCAGTCATCCGGACCGCCCATCTCGCATGCTCTGCCCGGCGCTACCGGTGCCGCGCCGTCTGCTGCCGAGCCTGACGTCGCGCTGCTCACGCTACGGCAGCTCGAGGTGCTCTCGCGCGTGTGCCAGGGCAAAACCAACAAACAGATCGCCACGGAATTGGGCCTGTCGGAAAAGACGGTCAAGGCGCACGTCACGGCCATCTTCAAGGTATTGGGGGTGGTGAATAGGACCCAGGCTGTGCTCGTCGCCCGGCGAGTGGGGATGATCACCAGCTGATCAGCTGGCGCGCCGCGAACGCTCGTGCGATTCGTCCATTCTCAGTAGATTCGCGATCAACGTACGCAGCCGCGCCGGGTTGAGCGGCTTGTGAAGTACGGGTAGCCCCGCGACTTCCTGATCGCGCGTCGAGCGCTCGGTATCACCGGTCAACAACACCGCGGGTATCTCAGTGTTGAACTCGCCGCGCAGCATGTCAATGATAGACAGTGTAGGGCCCGCGCCCAGTGTCGCGGGGGCGCGCGGCCGGTAGTCGGAAATGATCAGACTCGGCACGCGGTGGACCAACGCCAGCTTGTCCTTCATCTCCTCGCCCGAGGAGGCTGCGATGACGTCGCAATTCCACTTGCCGAGCAGGGTCTCCATTGCCTGCAGTACGGCGGGCTCCGAGTCGATCACGAGTATCAGAACACCGGTCAGATCGAAGGCCGTGGTGTGCTCGACTGCGGTATTGGCGATTACATCCTGTTCGCGGCCGCGAGGCACGCTGACGCAGAACACTGATCCCTTACCCGGAATCGAGCGCACGCGGACCTCATGATCCAGCAGCTTCGCCAGGCGATCGACGATGGCGAGTCCCAAGCCGAGCCCTTTGCGAGGGTCCCGGTCCGCCGGGTCGATCTGCGTGAACTCCCGAAAGATCTCGCGATGCTTCTCGGGCGCAATACCTCGCCCGCTGTCCCAGACTTCGACCCTGAGTCCGCCATCCTGACGCCGGCACCCGAGAACGAGGCCACCCCGATCGGTGTACCGGACGGCGTTCGATACGAGGTTGCGGACGATTCGTTCAAACAGCGAGGCATCGGTGCACACGTAAGCCGATGTTTTCATGACTCGAAGCTGGAGGCCCTTCTGTTTCGCGATCGGCCCGTATTCGAAGCTCAGGCGATCGAATACCGAGGTCAGTCCGAATGTCTCGAAGCGGGGCCGCACGACGCCTGCATCCAGCCGCGAAATATCCATCAGGGCATCGAACAACTCTTCCATCGCATCGACGGAGCGCCGGATATTGCCGACGATGTGTCGTTCCTGCGAGGCAATCGTGGACTCCTGGAGCGCTTGAACGAACAGCCCCAGTGCGTGCAGCGGCTGACGCAGATCGTGGCTCGCAACAGCGAGGAAGCGTGATTTCGCCACGTTGGCTTCTTCGGCAGCTTCCTTCTGCCGGCGCAGCTCTTCCATCAGATCGGCATTCTGCAGCCGCACGTTTACCGACTCCAGAAACGTCCGTGAGACGCGCGCGGCGAATTGCACCACGATCGGCAACAGCAGCACGGTGGCAATGCCTATCGCGACATGAACCCGATCGCCATCCAGCAGGAACGGCACGGCTGTCAGCAGGAAGCTCGGGCAAACGAAAGCGAGGAATGCCGGCATCAGCGGCGCGGTCATGTATGTGGAGGTAAAGCCGAGACCGGTCGTGGCGACCAGTACGAAGAGCTGATGCGACAGGCTCGTACGATCGTGCAGCACGATTCCGCCAACTCCCCACAACACGCCGGAGAGGCCGCCTGCTGCAATGGCGAGCCGCCCCCAGCGCGCAATCTTCGGTACGGAGGGGTTGGCTTGCTTGAACCAACGCCACAGTGCAAAGCGCGCCAGCGACAGTATGTAAATCGCCACCAGCCACGGCAGCATCACGTTGAGGCTCAGCCTGTCATAAAGCATTGCAACAACGACGGTTGCAACGAGCGCCGAGCCGAAGAACGCGCCGGGCATAACCCGGTACTGCGCACGGATCTGCTCAGCCCGGATCAGCAGCGCCCGCTCGATAGCGGCGGCTGCGGCGGGGCGCGAGGGGGAACCGACATCCAGTGTCTGCATGGCGCGCGATCCTATCAGCAGCGGCCCACGGTCTATAGACCCGGGCCTATACTGGCGGATATATGGCTGACCCTGTCGCGACTGAAATCAAGGTACGCAGCAAATCCCGGCTGCTGGAAGTGTGTTTTGCGGACGGTAATCGGTTCGAGCTGCCGTTCGAGTACCTGCGTGTGCACTCGCCCTCGGCGGAAGTCAAAGGACACGGTCCGGGGCAGGAAGTGCTGGTGCTGGGTAAGGAAAATGTCGGCATCCGTGCCGTGGAGCCCATCGGGCAATATGCCGTCAAAATTGTGTTCGATGACGGCCATGACACCGGCCTGTTCACCTGGCGGTATCTGCACGAGCTCGGACGGGATCGGGCGGTGAACTGGGCGCGCTACCAGGAGCGGCGCGACAAAGCGGTCAGCCAGCCGTCGCCGCGCAAGTAGTCGACTTCGGTTCATCGCCGCACCTCACTTGTCTTTCCGTAGGCTCAAGCTGCCCGTGTCCGCTCCCGGCGCAGATTTGCGATCAGCGCTCGCAGCCGGGAAGGATTCAGGGGTTTGTGAAGAACGTGCAGCCCGCTCTCCTCGGCTTCTCGTAACTGCTCCATCCCTGTATCGCCCGTTATCAGCAATGCGGGGACCTGTGCGTTGAATTCCTCACGCAACCGCGCGATGACCTCGATGCCGTTCTCTGCGCCCTGCAGTCGATAATCCGCGACAATGAGATCGGGCATTCGCTGGATCGAGACGAGTTTCTCCAGCATTTCCGTGCAGGATTCAGCGACAACGACTTCGCAGCGCCATTTGCCCATCAGCGCAAGCATACTGTTACGCACGTCGGGTTCGTCATCAACCAACAGAATCAACGAGTTGGCTACGTCGCGATCGACGACAATCTGACCATCCGCCTCTCCAGGCACGAATTCCTCGCGCCGCCCTCGAGGCACTGACACGGCAAACACGGATCCTTTGCCGAGCTGCGACCGCAGCTCTAGTGAATGATCGAGCAGCTTCACGAGCCGCTCGACGATGGCCAGTCCGAGGCCCAACCCTTTTCGCCGGTCTCGCTGCGGATTTTCGAGCTGTCGGAACTCCTGAAAAATTTCCCGAAACTTGTCCTTGGGAATCCCTCGTCCGGAATCCCAGATTTCAATTCGTACTGCAGCATCGCTGCGGCGCGCACCGAGGATGATCTGGCCCCGGTCGGTATAACGAACTGCGTTGGCGACCAGGTTGCGCATGATGCGTTCGAGCAGTACGGGGTCACTGCGTACGAACAGTGAGTTGCGCACTACCGAGAGAGAAAGATCTTTCTGGCGCGCTGTGGGCTCGTACTCGAGCCGGACTCGCTCCATCAGTGGGCCTAAGGGAATTGTCGTTATACGGGCACGCACGATGCCCGCATCGAGGCGGGAAACATCGAGGAGCGAGTTGAAGAGGTCCTCCATCGCATCCACGGAACGTCGGATGTTACCGACGACCGCACGCCCCTCCGCCGGGAGGGAATGTTCTTGCAGTGCGTCGACAAAAAAACCCAGCGCATGCAGTGGCTGACGCAGGTCGTGACCGGCCGCGGCCAGGAAGCGTGATTTGGCCACGTTGGCCTCTTCCGCTGCCCCCCGGGCCTCCTCGGCAGCCAGCGTTTGGTTTCTCAGCTCCTGGATGAGATCGATGTTTTCAAATCGCAGCGCGATGGCGCGGCCAATAGTGCGGGAGATCCCGTAGGTGAAGTGAGTGGCCGCGGCCACGAAGACGAACAGCATCGCGCCGAGCGTGACGTGTACTGAATCGCCTTCCATGAAGAACGGAACGGACGATAGCAGCACGCTCGGGACCAAGTAGGCCATGACGGCGGCAAACGCTGGCGCAGAGGCGTAAGCGGCCCCTGCGCCCATTCCAAACTGCGTGATGAGCAGCAGGAACTGGCTCGCCGGGCTATGGGACGCATACAACGCAATGCCGCCCACGCCCCAAGTGAATCCGTTTACGCCGGAACCGAGGAGCGCAATACGCCGCCACCGCAGGGCATTGGCGGGGTTCGGGGGGGTTCTATTGAAACGGTGCCAGAGGAACAGGCGGGCGCCGGCGACCACATAGATTGCGCTGATCCACCAGACCAGCCGCTCCAGGGAAACGGTCTCCTGAAGAGCGAGGCACAGGAGGGCTGAGATGATTGCATTGACGGCAACGGCGGTCGGAAGGTTGCGGTATTGCGCACGCACCAGCTCGGCGGCTACCAGTCCAGCCCTTCCAGGGCGATCCGCCTGCCCGCTCGCACCGTGCACAGAAGGCTCAGTGTCCGCACTCCCCATGCTCGCGATGCTAGCAGTGTGTCCGGGAACCGACATCAGAATCGATGCGGAACCGGCAGTTCGGCCCGCTGCTACGCAGCAGGGAAACTCCTGAAACACAAAGAAAAAGGCCGGGCTTTTTTAAGGCCCGGCCCTTTCCTGTCTCAAGACCCCCGTATCCGTGTCGATTCTGCGCAGCGCTGCTTCAAAAAAGCAACAAAAAAAAGCGCATCGGGCGAATCCCCGGGCAGGAGGCTGAGAGCCAGGCGCAACGGTGACCCGGAACGGGGGCGCCCACGGCAGCTCGTACATACCCCAACTGTGGCCGGTTGCAGTGCCATAATGAGCCAGGGAGATTCGGCAAGCACAGGGTGATGACGGACAAAGGCTCTACGGACTTCGGCTTCGAGCGCGTCCCCTGGCGGGACAAGGCTCGGCGCGTGCGCGGCGTGTTCGACTCGGTAGCCGGCAACTACGACCTGATGAACGACCTTATGTCAGGGGGCGCTCACCGGCTGTGGAAGCAATTCACGCTATCGCTTGCCAATCTGCGCACCGGACAGAGTGCACTCGACGTAGCCGGCGGCACGGGCGACCTCGCGGCGGGGCTTGCGAAGCAGGTGGGCCAAAAGGGCCTGGTCGTCCTCACCGATATCAATGCGGCCATGCTGGGGCGGGGGCGGGAACGCCTCCTCGATGCGGGCTTCGCGGGCAACCTGCGTTATGTGCAGGCGAATGCCGAACGTCTGCCGTTTGCCGACTCCAGTTTCGACTGCATCACGATTGGCTTTGGCCTGCGCAACGTCACCGACAAGCCGGCCGCGCTCGCCTCCATGCGCCGGGTGTTGAAGCCCGGCGGCCAACTGCTCGTTCTGGAGTTCTCGCAGCCGGTCCTGCCCGCCCTGAAGCCGTTATATGACACATACTCCTTTCGCGTGCTGCCGTTGCTCGGCAAGCTGATAGCACGGGATGAGGCCAGCTACCGGTATCTGGCGGAGTCCATCCGCATGCATCCCGGCCAGGAGGCGCTGCTGGAAATGCTGAAGTCTGCGGGACTCGAAGGGTGCCGGTACCACAACCTCGCGGGTGGTATCGTCGCAGTCCATCGCGGCTACAAGTCCTGACTCGCCATAACCCGACACTGTACGGCCTTACGTCCTGCTCAGGATGTGCCGACAATAACAGCGTCGGGCCGCCAGCTGCGGCGCGCGGGCGGGCAATGAGACTTGCGACCGTGACTGCGGCGAACGCGGCACGGTACGCTTAGCCGTGTCGGCGAACGAAAGCTCACCGGCAGGCATTCGCTTCAGGGAATCGTTGTTATATTTAGGATCAGCGTAAGCCACAGACCGCGACATGAAAGAGGTAATCCTTCTTCTCGATGACGATCTTACGACGCTGACAGTGCTGGAGCGCGCACTGGGTGGTGCGGGCTTCAACTGCTGCAGCAGCAGCGACCCGAAGCAGGCTTTGTCGATCGTTGCTGCGAAAGATGAGATCGCCGTAGTGGTGACCGACCTGTACATGCCCCACATGAACGGCCTGCAATTCGCGCAGGCCTTGAGCGAGACTGCGCTCGGCCGTCCCACGCCGCGCGTGCTGCTGCTCACGGCTCAACCGTCCCTGGAGTCAGCGATTGGCGCGCTCCGCGGCGGTGCCTGTGATTTTCTGGTGAAGCCCGTGAGCACCGCGGACCTGGTGGCTGCCGTGACTCGCGCGCTCGATCGAGCGCGCCAGGACCGCCTGATCCACCGCGGTCGTGCGCCGGATGTAGCCCAGCACGCTCTTCCGGGAGCCGTCCAGGCGACGGGACGCAAGGCGAAGGTCCCTGTGCTCGATACGATCGAGAGGCTGCGGCGGCTGCGCAGCCGGTATGACGAACACAAACTCGATGATGTTGCGTGGGAGTTGCTGCTCGAATTGCTGCGGACCGAGCAGGGCGAGCACAAGCTGTCGGTCTCGGCTCTGACCATTTCGATTCCCGGGGTGTCGGCAACAACCTCGCTCCGGCGGATCGGTGAGCTGACCGCGCGGGGCTATGTTGACCGGGTGCCCGATGCGCGCGATGGACGGCGCGATTTCGTGGCGCTCACATTGAAGGCG
The DNA here is from genome assembly GCA_028293745.1 of Gammaproteobacteria bacterium. Classification (GTDB taxonomy): domain Bacteria; phylum Pseudomonadota; class Gammaproteobacteria; order Steroidobacterales; family Steroidobacteraceae; genus 13-2-20CM-66-19. The sequence goes on from JAQGOF010000057.1 coordinate 43,628, forward strand.
CACGAGCTGCTGAAGGACTATCTGGCCGACGTTGACCGCTATCTGACAGACATACATTCGAGTGGGCCGGCGGCATCGGCACCTTGAGAGGCGGCGGCCAGTGCCGCGCATTGAAGGTCGCGGCTCGCGCCGCGCCTTGGACAAACCCGACACAGGGACGAGTTGGCCCGAGCATGAAGCAAGTCATTCCCAGGATTGATCACATCCATGTTGGCGCCGCCGATGCAGCCGCGACGGCGGATCCCTGGGCGGGAATCTCTGAGGATGTGATCCGCCGCTTCTTCGATGTGCTGTGCATCGAACAGGGATTGCCTAAAGGCATGCTGTCGGCGTATCGGGCCGACCTGGATGCGTTCGATCGGTGGCTGATCGAGGCGAAGCACAAGACGCTGATCAGTGCAACCGAACAGGATGTGAGTGAGTACCTCACTGTGTCCATGTCGTGCATCAAGGCGTTCTATGGGTTCCTGGTGAGCGCAGGCTGCCGTGACGATGATCCGACGAAGGCGGCCCGCAAACCGCGCAAGCGCCGCCGACGTAACTAGAGCCTATCTTATCGAAGACGAGAGGTGGCTCTAGTCAGCCCGTTTCGATGGCGGACCGGGCGGGCGCGGTATAGGATCGCGCGCACTGATTGTCGCCCGGCCCATGCTGACTTCTACCCTTGAAAATGTGCTGAATCGCGGCCTTCCGCGCTCGCCTCGGGCACAGCAGCTGTGTGCCGAGCTGGCGGGCCGAAGAGTGGGCATCACGACCGGGCCTGTGCAATCCGGCAACGGCGGCTACCTGCTCGTTGAATCCACCGGTAACTCTTTGAAGTTGTCCTGGGTCACGGCGGGCACGCCCGCGAGCGCGCCCCCCGATGCAATAGTCACAGGCGGGCCGCTCAGTCTGCTGGCCCTTTCGGGCCCTGCTCCCGAGGCGGTGCTGCAGCGAGGCGACGTGCGGATCGACGGTGATGCCGAGCTTGCGCAGAAATTTCGGGAGCTGGCACTCCTGCTCAGGCCCGATCTCGAAGAGGAGCTGTCGCTGGTGTTGGGCGATGTGCCCGCACACCAGCTCGGACGCTTCGCACGGGCGGCATTTGGTTGGACACGCAAAGCCGCCGCGACAACTGTGCGCAACGTCGCCGAGTACCTGGGCCACGAGCGGCAGGATCTCGTCCCGCGCAGCGAAGCTGAACAATTCCTACAGGGCGTTGACACATTGCGCGAAGACGTTGATCGTCTCGCGGCGCGCATCGATCTTCTGACTCGCCCTCGCCCGTGAAGCTCCGTGTTCTCGCACGGCTGATCCAGATCCAACGTGTTCTGTTGAAGCACGGCCTGGATGACTTTGTCCGCGCCACTCATTTGTACAGGCCGCTGCGGTTTGCGTTCTTTCTATCGCCCGGTGTCTGGTTCGAGCGAAGCCGCCTGGCCAACCGCGGCGAACGGCTGCGGCTCGCACTGCAGGAGCTCGGCCCGATCTTCGTGAAATTCGGCCAGGCGGTGTCCACGCGGCGTGACCTTCTGCCGGCGGATATCGCCAACGAGCTTGCGAAACTGCAGGACCGTGTGCCGCCGTTTCCGGGCCACATAGCGCGCGAGATCATTGAGCTCGCCCATGGGCGGCCGGTGACTGAGACCTTTGCCGCCTTTGACGAGACGCCGCTCGCCGCAGCGTCCATCGCTCAGGTTCACGCAGCCAACCTGCGGGACGGAACCGAAGTTGTCGTGAAGGTTTTGCGCCCGGGCATGACCGAGGTCATCAAGCGCGATCTCGAGGTGTTGTACGCGCTTGCCGACCTCGCGCAGCGCTACTGGACTGAGAGCCGCCGGCTGCGTCCGCTCGAGATCGTGGCGGAGTACGAGAAGACCATTCTCGATGAGCTCGACCTGATGCGCGAAGCGGCCAACGCGTCGCAGCTCAAGCGCAACTTTCTCGGCTCCGATCTTCTGTATGTGCCGGAAATCCACTGGGATTACTGCCGCATCAATGTCATGGTGATGGAGCGCATCTACGGCGTGCCGATCAGCGACATGGAGCGCCTGCGAGCCGTAGGAACAGACATTGCGCAGCTGGCGGAAAATGGTGTGCGGATTTTCTTCACGCAGGTGTTCCGCCACAATTTCTTCCACGCCGACATGCACCCGGGCAACATCTTCGTGCTGCTGGACGATCCGCGCAATCCGCGGTATGCCGCGGTGGACTTCGGCATTGTTGGAACCCTCGACCCGCGCGATCAGAACTACCTGGCGGAGAACTTCCTCGCGGTCTTCGATCGTGACTACCGCCGCGTCGCCCTGCTGCACGTCGAGTCCGGATGGGTGCCGCCCGGAACGCGTGTCGATGAGATGGAATCGGCCATCCGCACCGTCTGCGAGCCGATCTTCGACCGGCCGCTGGAGGATATTTCCTTCGGGCAGATCCTGGTGCGGCTCTTCGAGATTTCGCGCCGCTTCGACATGCAGGTGCAGCCGCAGCTGATCCTGTTGCAGAAGACTCTTCTGAATGTCGAGGGTTTGGGCCGTGATCTGTATCCGCAATTGGATATCTGGAAGACGGCGAGCCCCATCCTGCGCGAATGGATGCGTGAGCGAGTCGGTGTGCGGCAGGTGTTCAGGAGCCTGCGGACGCAGATGCCGGAGCTGCTGGAAACTGCGCGGGCGCTGCCCTCACTGCTGAAAGCCGCTGTGCATCGCTCGCAGGGCGGTCTCTTTCACATGCAGGTGGAATCCGCTGCGATCGAGGAGATCAGGACGGAGCTGCGCAAGGCGAGCCGCAGGCGCGATGCCGTCACCGTGGGAGCCGCGATTCTTCTGGGCGGCTTGGTGTGGCTGGGCGTGAACGGGGGCGGTGCGTGGGCGGGGTGGGTGCTGACTGTCGCCGGCATGGGGTGGGTGGTTGTGGCGGCGCGGCGGGCGTAGCTGGTAGCCTTTCTGCTCGTCCCCACCTCGCCTCTCAATCCATGCAAGGTCCCCGCTCCTTTACCGAAGGCTCGATCAGCCGCGGACTGTTCCGGTTCGCGCTGCCGATTTTGTTTGCTCATGTCCTGCAGTCGCTGAACGGCTCGGTCAACTCGATCTGGGTCGGCCGCTTTCTCGGGGAGGCCGCGCTCACGGCCACGTCCATTGCCAATACGGTCATGTTCCTGCTGATCGGCGCGGCATTCGGGATTGCCATGGCGGCGACCATCCTCCTCGGGCAGAGCATTGGCGCAAATAACATGGCCGAGGCCAAGCGCGTGGTGGGCACCAGCGCCAGCTTCTTTGCCGGCATCTCGGTGGTCATGGCGATCATCGGCCTCGTCATCTGTGAGCCGATCCTGATCGCAATGAGGACTCCGGCTGATTCGTTGCCGCTCGCGGTGGCGTACATGAGGGTGATCTTCCTCGCGCTTCCGTGCCTGTACATGTATGCGTTCGTGATGTCAGTGTTGCGCGCCGCGGGCGACTCCAAGACGCCGTTTTATTTCATGGTGCTGTCGGTGGCGATTGATATCGGGTTGAACCCGGTGTTCATCTTCGGACTCGGCCCCATTCCGCGGCTTGGAATCGCAGGCTCGGCGCTGGCCACGTTCGTGTCGCAGGCCATCAGCCTCACGGCGCTGATCATGCACTTGTATCGGCGGCGGCATCTGCTCGTGCTCCACAAGGACGAGTTGTCGATGTTGCGCCTGGACTGGCGGATCGTCTGGACACTCGTGAAAAAGGGCATTCCGATGAGCGCCCAGATGATGGTGCTGTCGTTGAGTGGCGTGCTGATGATCTCGATCGTCAATCACTTCGGAGTCGACACGGCTGCGGCTTTCGGGGCGTCGCTGCAACTGTGGAACTACATTCAGATGCCGGCGTATGCCGTGGGCATGGCGGTGTCGACCATGGCTGCGCAGAACGTGGGTGCCCGCAAATGGGATCGCGTCGCCTCGATTGCGCGCATCGGGGTAGTGTACGCGCTGCTTCTCACCGGCTCAGTCGTTCTGGTGCTCGAGCTGTTCGCAGGCCACGCGTACGCTTTGTTCCTGCCGGCCGGCTCGGCTGCCATGGAAGTCTCGACGCACATCAATCGGATTGCGACGCCCTCCTTCATTTTCTTCGGCATAACATTGGTGCTGTTTGGAGTAGTCCGCGCCACGGGTGCCGTCATGGCGCCGTTGGTTACTCTGACGCTGGCATTGCTCGTCGTGCGTGTTCCGTTGGCTGAGGTGTTCATAGACCGCTTGGGTGCGGATTCAGTGTGGTGGAGCTTTCCGCTGTCGTCAGCCTTTGCCACCATCCTCGCCGTGCTGTACTACAAATATGGTGGCTGGCGATCGGCGCGAATGGAGAGCGTGCCTGCAGAGTCTGCAGAATCTGCCGAGGGCGCCTGAGCAACCGGCGTGGTGGCAAGCGCTCGCTACAGCGGCGGGTTATGCCCCAGGGGTAGGTCGTGGCGGTTGCGTTGAGCCAGGTGCCACAGCCCGAAGGCGATCAGTGCCGATAGAAACGAGCCTTCCGCCAGGGTCAGCATGGAGCCGCTCAGGACGGGCGAGATGAGACCAAATACGAGCGCGGAGATCGCGATCGACACACACGATTGGACTGAGGCGGCCGATCCGCGGGCGAGGGGAAACAAGTCGAGCATCCGCATGAGGAGTGCCGGTGAGGCGAGCTGCGCTCCGAAGGCAATGACTGCGAGGATGACCTGTTGGATCAGTATGGGCGGAGCCGTGAAGACGGCGTGAGCCAAGGTCATGAGCCCACTTCCGGCCATGGAGAGTATGAACCCCAGGTGGGATTGTTGCGCGTAGGTGATCCGGCCGGCCATGCGGCCGGAGAGGTAGGCGGAGCTGATGAGCCCGCCAATCACAGGGATGAACAGGTACGCGAACTGAGTCTCGCCCAGGTGCCAGTGATCTTCGACCACCGCGGGCGCCGAGCCGATGAAACTCATCAGGGCGGCGAAGTTGGCGCCCATCGCTACCGCCAGCAATAGGAACTCGCGGTGCTGCACTACGCTCCAGGCGGTGCGTGCCAGCCCGGCCACTTGCAGGCGCGGACGTTTCTCCTTCGGATGTGTCTCGGGCAGGGTCACATAAGTCGCAATTGTCAGGGCGGCGCCAAACAGGGCCATGAATCCGAATACCCCGTGCCATGTGAACGCGACATGGATCCAGCCCCCGATGATCGGGGCCACGGCGGGCGCGAAAGCGAACAGCATGGTGACGAGACTCAGGAGTTTCTGCGCCTGCGGTCCCTCGAACAGATCGCGGATCACCGCGCGGCCGACAATCATGCCTACACCGGCGCTGACCCCCTGCAACGCCCGAAATGCGAGCAGCGTGCCGAAGTTAGGCGCGAGGGCACAGCCGATCGAAGCCACGGTGTAAACGGACAGCCCCGCCACAATCACCGGGCGGCGACCCACGGCATCAGACAACGGGCCCTGTATGAGGGACATGATCGATAGCGGCAGCATGTAGACCGTCAGCGTCTGCTGGACGGCCCACTTGCTCAGCGAGAAGTCCGCTGCAATGGCATGGAACGACGGAAAAAAGGTATCGATCGAGAACGGACTCACCATGGACAGCGCGGCCAGGAGTGCCGCGAGCTTCCAATGTCTGCCGGCTCCGTCCCCGCCCGTCACCCCTTCTCCCTTGCGCTGTCCTTCGTCCTCGCCGATCCGCGCAGAGCGCCGAGCCACTCGGTCGGATTGCCGCCGCGCTCGAGGACCTCTACCAGTGCCGACCCTACGACAACACCATCAACGTGCCCGCGCAGACGCTCCACCTGCTCGCGGCTGCGAATCCCAAACCCTGCACAAACCGGAACCTTGGCTAAGGCGCGCACGCGATCAAGATACGCGATCACTTCGTTCGGGACGGCGACATTCTTGCCGGTCGTGCCCGTCATCGTGACTGCATACACGAAGCCCTGGGTGTTGTCGCAGAGTTGTTTCATCCGCTCAGGCTTGGTGACGGGCGTGACCATCTGAACCATGGCGATCCCATGCGCATCCAGGGCTTTGCGCAGGTCGCTGCTCTCGTCGTACGGCAGATCCGGCACTATGAATCCTGCCACGTGCGCGCGCGCTGCCGCGTCCGCCAGGCGGTCCAGGCCGTAGGCCAACAGGGGATTGAGGTAACTCATGAGCAGGAGCGGCGCGTCGAGCCGCGGCATTGCTTCGAGCTCGGCCAGGATCCAGCGCAAGCTGACCCCCTGCGCAAGTGCAGCCTGACTCGAGCGCTGTATCGTGACTCCGTCCGCCATCGGATCCGTGAAGGGCACGCCGATCTCGACGACATCCGCGCCGGCGGCAACCGACTGAAGGTGCTCGCGAAACTGGCTCTTGCTGGGGTATCCAGCGGTCAAGAACGCAACCAGGGCCGGCTCACCACCGCGCCCGGCCACGCGCAGCGCCTCACTGATACGGTCTCGCGGTTTCATTGTGCACCTGCCAGCAGAGTGGTCTGTAGCGTGGGCATATCTTTGTCACCGCGGCCTGACAGGCACACGAGTATGCGTTGCCCCGGATGCCTGGCCGCCCATTGCTTCGCGCCAATCAACGCGTGGGCACTTTCGAGAGCTGGAAGGATTCCTTCGTATTCGCTGCACGCTTTCACAGCTTCGAGCGCTTCTTCGTCCGATGCGGTCTGATAGCGTACCCGGCCCGCGGCAAGCAACAGCGCGTGTTCCGGCCCGACGCCCGGGTAGTCCAGGCCTGCCGACACGGAGTGGGTCTCCTGGACCTGGCCATCCTGATCCTGCAACAGCATCGAGAAGCTGCCTTGCAACACGCCGGGGCTGCCGTACGAAAGGGTTGCGGCGTTGTCTCCCAAGCCCTTGCCGCGGCCGCCCGCTTCAATGCCGATGATGGTCACGGACTTGTCGGGCACGAAGGCGTGGAAGGCGCCGATGGAGTTGGACCCTCCACCCACGCATGCAATCAACACATCTGGAAGGCCTCCCGCATCGTCGAGCATCTGTGCGCGGGCCTCGCGGCCAATGACGGCCTGCAGCTCGCGAACGAGGTACGGATAAGGATGCGGCCCAACGGCGGAGCCGATCAGGTAGTAGGTATCCAGGGGGTCGGCGACCCAGGCACGTAAAGCCTCGTCGATAGCCGCGCGCAGAGTCCGATCGCCCGTGGTGACGGGGACGACGGTCGCGCCGAGAAGCTGCATTCTTCCAACATTGGGCGCCTGGCGCTCCATGTCGACCGCTCCCATGTAGACCGTGCAGGGCAGGCCGAGGCGGGCGCACGCAGCCGCGCTCGCGACTCCATGTTGCCCGGCGCCGGTCTCTGCGACGATGCGCTTGGCGCCGAGCCGCTTGGCAAGCAAGGCCTGGCCGATGGCATTGTTGATTTTGTGAGCGCCCGTGTGGGCCAGATCCTCGCGTTTCAGCCAGACCTTTGCGCCCCAGCGCTCGGAGAGCCTTGCGGCGTAAGTCAGCGCCGTCGGACGGCCTACCCAGGTTTTCAGTTGCGCTTGGTATTCGGTCTGGAAGTCGCTGGCGTGCAGATGCTTGCGGATGCCCTCTTCGAGCCCCTCCAACGCGGGAATGAGGGTCTCGGGCACGTAGCGGCCGCCGAAGGGGCCGAAGCGGCCGTGGGCATCTGGAAATTTGCCGGCGATGGAATCGGCGAGCAGGCGCTCACCGTCGAGTGCGGGGGCTGTCATAGGATCTCCTTAGCTAGCCGCGGGTCGTGCGCGCGGGCTGCTGATACGAAGCGCGCGATTTCGGCCTGACTTTTGATACCCGGGCGCTCTTCCACGCCACTGGATACATCGATTCCGAACGGACGAACTTCCGCGATGGCGGCTGCAACGTTGGTTGCATTCAGGCCACCTGCGAGGATCAATTGTGATTTGCGCGCGATGTGGCGCGCACCCACCCAGTCGCAGGGCATCCCGGTGCCGCTGGCGAGTCCTTCAAACAGCAGCTTGGGCGGCAGCGCATAGTCATCGCCGTGCCACCGTCGAAACACCGGCAGAAGCTGCACCTGTGGCGGAATACGAAGGCCCGGCAGGTCTTCGGCATCAGTTTGCAGCAGGTCGGGTCTGAACACGGCCATGATTTCGTCGATTGCCTCCTGCGTCGGATGCCGTGTCACGGCGGTGCAAAGGACATGGCCGCGGGCGGGTTCGGCCAGCTTGGCAGCCTTCTCGGGGGTTACCTGACGGATGGATTCCGCAAACACGAAACCGATGGCGTCGACGTGGGCGTTCAGGGAAGCCTCCACTGCCTCGGGCGTCGTCATGCCGCAGATTTTGATCCAGACCGTCACGCGGGGCGGCCTGAAGGGGTCCGGGGGGCGGCGTTGGGGAAGGCCGCGTTGGCGGGAGCCGCTTGTTCGCGGGGTGCGCTTGCACGGCCTGCCTTCAACATGGCTGCTGCGAGGGCGTGTGGGTCACCACCTTGCATGAGCGCGCTTCCGACGAGTGCGTACTCGTAGCCGGCTTTGGCCACTCGGGCAGCGTCGTCTGGTGAGACGACGCCGCTCTCGGCAACTCGTGGCACGTTTGTCGGCAGCAGAGGAGCGAGCTCTATCAGGCGCTGCGGGACGATCTGCAAGGTAGTCAGGTCGCGGCAGTTCAGGCCGGCCAGTATCGGCGCGCCCGCGGTATCCGGGCCTGCGCCGCGTTTGAGGCGTGCGCCGCGTTCGGTGTTTGTGCCGATGATGTCATGCATTGCCTCGATGTCAGCTTGGTCAAAGGCTTCCAGCAGGACAAACAGGCCCAGGTTGCGAGCGCAGTCGAGGAGTGCCTCGATTCCCGTTCGCGGCAACATCCGAAGTATGACCAGAACGCCGCCCGCGCCGGCTGCTCGCGCCTCGATCACTTGGTAGGGATCTACGAGGAAGTCCTTGCGCATGGCGGGTACATTCAGCGGTGCGAGCGACTTTGTGGCGGTCTCGAGGTGTGTCATGGAGCCGTCGAAACGGCTTGGCTCGGTCAACACCGATACCGCTGCGGCGCCAGCGCGCGCGTAGGTCGTTACTCGCCCTTCAATATTCTCGTCGCCGGACTTGAGCTGGCCGACTGCCGGGGAGCGCAGTTTGAGCTCTGCGATCAGGTCGAAGCGTGCTGGGTTTGGTGTCAGGCGGGGGGGAGGCGCTGTTGCGAGGGCCTGTTGCAACAGGGCGGGTTCGGAGCAGTTTCGTTTGGCCGCTTGGAGGCGTTCGTGGCTGCTGGTGGCCATTTGCTGGAGGAAGTCGCTCATGAGCGGGCGCCTGCGGGGGATGGCGTGGCCGCGGCGGGTGCGGTGCCCGCAGCGGGTACACCCGGGGGCGCGTTGGCGGTGTTGGTCGCGGGCGCGGCGGCTGCGCTGGCGGGCGCGTGGGCGACGGCGAGGCTCTTGGAGAAAGAGACGATCGACTGCAGTACGCTGCGCGCCTTGCCGCTGTCGATTGCGCTTGCGGCAAGCTCCACGCCTTCCTGCGGGGAGCGTACCCGTCCGGCCACCTCAAGAGCGAGCGCCGTACCGAGCAACAGGCAGTCCCGGTGGGGTCCGCGGTCTTGTCCGGTCAACACCGCTTCGAGAGCGCGAGCATTGTGTTGAGCGTCGCCTCCGGCGAGGCCTTCGGCCGTACATGTTTGCAATCCGTAGTCGACGGGGAGTCTGATCTGCATGTCAACCTTGCCAGGCCTGACATCGAACACGGTGAAGGGGCCGATCGGTGTCGGCTCGTCCCAGCCTTCAGCGCCATGCACGACGAACGTCCGCTCTACTTCCATGCCCGACAACGTCTCTGCAATGAGTCGGGCAATCTCCAGGCTGAATGCGCCGATGAGATGGAATGGGGGCGTTGCGGGGTTTGTCAGCGGGCCCAGGATGTTGAAAATCGTGCGCACACCGAGCGCCGCGCGTACGGGTGCAACTGCCTTCATGGCAGGATGATAGTGAGGCGCAAAGAGAAATGTGAAGTTTGAGGCGGTGAGACAATCGGCCGCTTCTTGCTCGTCCAGCGGTACTTTCAGGCCAAGCGCTTCGAGAACGTCCGCGCTGCCAGCGCGGCTGGATACTGAACGATTTCCGTGCTTCAAGACCGGCACGCCACAAGCAGCGGTCAGCAACGCAGTACCCGTCGAGATATTGAGACTGCCCGAGGCGTCTCCGCCCGTGCCGACGACATCAATGGCTCTCAGGTCGGTTGGAATCTTCGGTCGGCGAGCGAGTCGGCGCATCCCGCGGGCGAATCCGCGCACCTCATCGGCAATCACGCCTTTGGTCCGCAGAGCTGCCAGGATCGCGCCGGCCATTGCCTGGGCGCCCGTCGGATCCGTGAGCTGCGTCAACAGGTCCTCGGCTTCCAACTCGCTCAAGTTGCGCCGATTGAGGAGCTTCTCGAGGGTCTCACGCGAGGGAGGCA
>JAQGOF010000087.1 GCA_028293745.1 Gammaproteobacteria bacterium
CCGTTGGCTCGCATCGCAGGGGGCATCAGAGCGCGAACGCTCAAGTCGGCGCGGCAGTCGAGGTCTTTGGGCTCATACCTGATGTGCATTTGCTGCAGCGGCTCAATGATGTCGAAGGACAGGCCCACGTTCGGAACCGTGATTCGCGAACCCTCGAAGCGCGGTGCCGGCAGGTACACCTGATAGTTCAGGTGATCGGCCTGTATCTGCTCGAGGCACGTGCCGCGCCACATCCAACTGCCCGCCGAGCAGACGCCCAGGTTTGGGCGGATCGCCACGTAGAAGCTGGCTATCAATCCTTGCGCGGGCTCAATGACCTCGAACCACCACGTCTCAGTTGCCGAGAAGGCGCTCGTGCCGGCAGACTCATGCAGGAACTCGACATCGGCTGGAATTTCCCCGAAACCTGATTGGGTGGCCCGCAGCCACTGCACCTTCCCGGAAGAGTCTTCTGTCGATGGATCTTCAACCATTGTGTACTGCTCCCGATACCCGCCTGCAGCAAATGATCTCGCTCAAAATTGAGCCGTCACACGCAGACCATAGGTCCGCGGCATACCTTCCACCTGATAGAGGTTCAGGCCCCCATTGTTCTCACCGGCAACAATGTAGTATCTGTCGGTCAGATTCTCCCCATACAACGTGACGCTGTAGCGCTGCGATTCGGGCGCTAAGCGCAATGAGGCATTGAGCAGGCCATAGCCCGACTGAGCACCGACGGGCAGGTCTCCAGGGTTGGTTGTAAAGCGTGTTCTGTATTGATAGTTCGCACTGAGGGTCAGCTCGGCGGGCGCAGTGTGGACCGTGTAATCGAACCCGGCGCTGGTGGTCCACTTCGGGGCGTACGGTAAGCGCAACGCACTGTTATCCACGGGTGTAAGTGTGCCGCCGGCAGCGACCAAGTAGTCCACGTACTTGTCATACTTTGCATTGAGATAGCCTATGGACGCGCGCAGAGTCAAATCTGCGAGCGGCACCGCCGTAGCCTCCAGCTCCGCGCCATCGATCTTGGCTTTGGCTGCATTTCGCGTCGCTTCGGTATAGAACGGCGGCGTGTTGGATGGTCCAACCACATCGCGTTGCAGATCTTTGTAGTCGTAATGAAATATCGCTGCGTTCACAGACAATCTGCGGTTCCACTCCAGCGATTTCAGCCCGATCTCCCACGCGTTCACGGTCTCGGGATCATAGGTCTGGCCGGTGTTGTTGAATCCACCGGAACGATAACCCTGAGCGAACCGTACATATGCCATCGTGTCAGGAGAAATGTGAAAGCGGGCGCCTGCCTCGCCGTTGGCCTTCCCCCACGATCTGCTCCCCGTGACGGTCGCCGGGACCGCTTGCTCATAATCCTTTTTGTCGTTGGTGTAGCGGCCACCCGCAAACAGGTCCCATGAATCGCTGAGCTTATAGTCGGCGTGGGCGAACGCAGCGTAACTGCGCAGTGCCTGCCCGCGTATGGCATCAGGAAGATCGCACGTGACCCCGAGGATCGGCAGGCAAACGTGCTCGACAAAGTCCCACTTGTCGTTCAGATAGTACACCCCGGCAACCCAGTTCAGGCGCCCGGACATATCGAGGCCACCTCCGTTGTTGGAGGCAACGCGCACCTCCTGACTCCAGGTCCGGTCCGCTGTGTACTGATCCTGCACACGCAGGAACGACAACGGGGTGAAGTCGAGGTCCAGTCTGACGTGGTCCGGCAGTCTTTTGTATCCAGTCACGGAAGTCAAAGTTACGCCATCGAGCTGCCAGTTTGCTGTCAACGACAGCAAAGCCTGGTGGGTGTAGTTCCTGGCCGTGTAGTCCGACCGGACAACATAGTGAGGATCAGGGGTGCACTGTGCGAACGCTGAGCAGAGCAGCGACAGCCCCTGGCCACCCGTCTGAGGACGTGGATAAGAGTTGGCGTCGGTGACGTTATGACCCGGCGCCTGCTGGCTGTTGTCGATGACGTAGTCGCCGCTGAGATATACATCGAAGTTCGACGTCGGGGCATACAAGATTCCAACACGCAGATCCGTATATTTTCGGCCGCCGGTGTGTCCGCCGGCAAATACGTTTCTGACGTAGCCGTCGGAGTCCGTGGACATGACGGCCAGCTTTGCCGCCAGCTTGTCCTGCATGAGCGGACCGTCGACAGCCGCCTTTGCGGTCCAGGTGTTGAATCGGCCGTAGTCAACCTCGCCCCTCAAACGCATTTGCGCGAGACTCGGGCGACGCGTGAAGAGGTTGATGGCCCCACCCGTCGCATTGCGCCCCTGCAGCGTGCCCTGGGGCCCTCTCAGCACCTCTACCCGGTCCAGGTCGAACGTGTCAAAGAGCGCGCCGTGCGACCCTTGAATGTACACACCATCGATATTGATCGCATTGGGCTGGTCAACCAGCGGATCGACTGATCGCTCGCCAATGCCGCGGATGAACGTAATTGCCCCCGACGGTACGACGCTGACCGGCTGAAAATTGACATTGGGGGTCGATGCCGTCAGGTCGCCTATGTCCCTGGCGCCCGCCCGATCAAGAGTGTCTCCTGTTATGGCGGTGATGGCGATCGGCACGTCCTGAAGCCGCTCCTTGCGTTTCTCCGCGGTTACCACGATCTCCTGCAGTCCGGGCGCGGCGCTTTTCTCCTCAGCGCCCGGCCCGGAGCTCGTCTCCTGGGCGCACACGAGCCCCGCGTAACACCCGAGCATCAACAGCACCCAACCGGCCGCAAGACTGCGCCCGGCCTTCTCGCCAGGCATGAGTCCGCAGCACTTCGCAGTGATACCGGTCATAGCTGTTCGTCCCCCTTACGAAGTGTAGTCCACGCCACCTTCGCTCAAAAGATTACACCCTGTGTAATAATACGCAAGTGGACTATTTTCAGGCGTACTGATTCCCTGCGACAGGTTGACCCGGCGGTCACTGCTTCATTACACTCGGTGTAACTTTACGCGGAGAGCGCTTTGACGCACGAGACTTCCACGGGCAGGCCGAAGAATCCGCGCCCCGCAGCTCTCGTCCGGGACCGGGAATTGGTGAATTTCCGGGACTTCGGGGACTTGCCTTCGCGGTATGGCGGTCTCGTTGCAGCTGACCGGCTGTATCGATCCGGACATTTTGCGCGCGCGTCCGCGCCAACGATCGCCCGGCTCGAGGGCATGAGCTTCACTGTGATCGCGGATCTTCGGCTGACCAGTGAGCGTATGGAGCAGCCAGGCGCCTGGCCGGATCATGCCGCAGCGCAGATCTTTTGCCTGCGAGGCGACGTTGGCGATGATGCACCGCACCTGGCTCTGCTCAAAGCCAGGCAATTCGACTTCGACAGCATCGACCGGTTTTACGCTGACTTTTACCGGAACATCCCGTTTGACCCGTTGTACAAGCCACTCTTTGGCGCCGTGTTGCGAGCAGTTGCGTCGACAGCCGGGCGTGCCCTGATCTACTGCTCGGTCGGTAAGGACCGGACCGGTATGTTGGTCGCGCTCATCCAGCACGCGCTCGGAGTGCCGCCCGAGCTGATAGTCGCTGACTACATGAAGTCGCGCGAGGCTGACGGGATCGACGCCATTGTTCCGGAAATCCAGCAGCGGCTGCGCAAGCGGCTCGCTCAGGAGGTAGAGCCCGAACTCGCGAAGAAGATGCTAGGGGTTGAAGAGGACTATCTGCGCGGAGCCATCGACGAAATCGAGCGGCGGTGTCGTTCCATGGACCGCTATCTCGAGGATCTCGGGTTGACGCAGATTCTGCGTGAGCAGATGCGGGAGCGTCTGATCGTGCGCTGAGACTGTCTGCACCGTAAGAACGGCATGCGAGCGCTGCCGTGTCTCGAATAGAACTCGGAGGATCACTACAGTGCTACCCACGAACACCCGCCTCCTGCAAGGAGTGCAAGCGGCTCTCGCTCGCCTGTCCTCATTGGAGCTGCCGAGCGAATCCCGCGCGATCATTTCGAACATCGCGCTCGTCACCAATGAACTCCTCCTCCGGGAGGATCGGCAGTTCTTCCTGAGCCTGTATCAGCAGGGTCGTGCTCTGCTGGAGGAAGGCGCCGCCATCGCAGCCGGGCATCTGACCACGGCGGCACGTGAGCCGATCGCCCTTTCCCCTGCAAGCGTTCCGGAAGGGGCTGGTACCGACTGGCTGGACGCGCAACGCACGAAGATTGGGGCAGCCCTTGCGCGGCTCGTTCCCTCGTTGACGCACGAAGGGAGCGATAACGCGCGGACTCAAGGGTTTCTGCAACGGCTCATAGATTGGGAGAATCAGTTGTACCATTTTCGGCTCTCACAGGCGAAGCCAGCTCAGGATGGCCCGGAAAACAACCTGCGGCGTGGAACCTTCACCGAGGAGTCGCTCAAACGGTATCTCGAAAGGGCATTCCCGGCGCGCGCGCCGATTACGGTCTCCTCACTGAAGACTCTGGCTGGCGGATTCTCCAAGACGACCGTCATGTTCGATGCGCAGTTCAACGACGGGCGAAGTGAATCACTCGTCGTTCGGGCCGAGCAGCCGCTCGACCTGTTGTTCCTCGATGGAGCACGGGTTGACAACGAATTCCATGTGCTCAAGCTTGCCTGCGCCGCCGGCCACACGGTCGCAGAGCCGCTTTGGCTCGAAGATGACGCAAGTGCGCTGGGGCAACGCTTCCTGGTATCGCGCAAGGCCGTCGGCAGGAACTTCGGGAGCCGCATCGAAGTCACGGCCAAACTTCCTGAGGAGCTGCTTCGCGATCTGATCGGGCAACTCATCAGGATTCATCGAACGCCGATTCGCGCTGCTGACGAACACGTTCAACGCTCGCATCTTCACAACTGGTTGGCCTACCCAACCCTTACAGAATGCGTGACCGCGCAGGTCCGGTACTGGAAAGAGGGCGCGCGGCGCTTCAATTTGCCCCCATCCCCACTCCTCGAACGCGGCTTGGAGTGGCTCGCCAGCAACGTGCCGCGGAACGCCGCCGCCCCGTCGCTCCTGCACGGCGACTATGGCCTGCACAACATCCTGATCGAGAACGATCGCCTGTCCTGCGTGCTCGACTGGGAAGGTGCCACTCTCGGCGATCCCGCGGAAGATCTCGTCTGGCTCATTGACGGACTGCGGTCCCGGGTCGAGCGGTCCAGGGTCCTGGATATTCATACACAGATGTCAGGAGAACGCGTACCCGAGGAGCGTCTGCGCTACTTCGAGGTCTTCAACAGCATTCGCTTTGCGGTGGTTTGCCCCAGAGCACTGCAACTGTTCGAAGCGCATCCCGAAGTTGATATAGGGTCCTGCGAGCTCGGCCTGCGCTTTACCTATTTCGGCACGCAACGAATGAACGAGAGCATCGCGCTCGCGGAAGCGGAGAGAACCCAATGCCTGTGATACTTCCAAGTGATGACCTGTTTCATACACCGCCCAACGATCATTACACGTGGTCGGAGACGAACTGGTTCGGCATGATGTTCATTCCGCAAAAAAAGATTCAATTCGACGTCTATGTCTGGATGCATCCCAACCTGAAGGTCGTTCATGCCGGCATGTATATTTCCACCGGGATCAAGAAGGATCAACTGTGCGCCGAGTATTTCGACTTCCGTTCCTGGCTGCCGATGCCTCCGGGCAATCTCGATGATTACACGTTGGAGAACGGACTTTCAGTCAAGATACTGAAACCCTTGAGCACCTACCGGATAGATTACGTTGATCGCGAACGCGGTGTGGAATTGCACGTCACCTGGGATGCTATCATGCCGCCAGTACCCTTCCCCATGGGTGAGCATCTGGAGCAGGCCGGCCGGGTGACGGGCTCATTGAGGCTTGAAGCCGAAACTCATCAGGTCGACTGTATTTCGATTCGCGATCATAGCTGGGTGTTCCGGCCGGAGACACCGAAGCCGGGCCGCCGGCCGATTGGGTTCGTGGCCTGCGGATTCGAGGACGGTTCGGCGTTCTGCCTGACCATTCCGGACTCCGGTTATGTCAGCACAGGCGCCGTGCTCGAGGCGCCCCGCTGGCTGGCCCAGGCCGCGGCTCCGGAAAACACGTTCGTGCCATTCTGCTGGGTGCACAAAAACTACGTGAGCCGGCAGATTCGCAGCGCGAAACTGCGGACGATCAGGGCCGACGACGGCTGGCGCCCGATTGGCTTCGAGCTGGATTTCGTCGATGATCGCGACGAGAGCTACACGGTAAGGGGAGAAACCGTGAGCTTCTTTCCACTACACTGGATGCACAACAACATGATATCGAGCTGCCTGAGCAGGATGACCTGCAATGGTCAGCAAGCCTGGGGTGCCTTTTACGAGTCGCTCGAAGGCGATGTAGTGCGCAAATTGCTCTTGTAAGAGCCAAGCTGAGAAACATGCCTGGCAGAGTGCGACCGAGAGTCGCTCAGATAAGGGAGAAGAAACCGCTCATGGTGGCTTGGGAGGCCGCCAACCCGCCACAGCAGACCCTGCGGGATCGAAAGAAGGCAGATGTCCGCTCGACGATTCTAGTTTCGGCGGAAAAGCTGTTCCGTGGGCGGGGATATTCGGCCACGTCGATGGCCGACATTGCGTATGCAGCCAAGATCTCGAGAAAGACGCTGTTCAACTACGTGGCGTCCAAAGAAAGCATCATTTTAGCCCTGATTGATCGGGTTATTGGCGCCCACATGCCCGGTTGGCTGGAAAGCGACATTCCCGTTCATCACGATTCCCGCGATATTCATACAGCTAATTGGAAAGCCCGGTTGGATGAGATCGCGCAACATCGCTGGCTGCTCACATTGGCCGCCGAGCACACGAGCTTTTTTATGGGCGGCAGCACGAGGTATGCGTCAGACACCTACCAGATCAACAGGGAGGCGCGCGTGCGCAGGATCGCGGCAGTCCAGGCCGAGGGGAAAATACGTTCCGACATCTCGCCAGAGGAAATCTCGGGATATTATGACGCCTTGCGCGACCTGACGATCCGCAATTGGCTGCTCACGCCTGGCAGCTCCCGCAAAGAGCTCCATCGGATGTTCGAGAACGCTATGGAACTCCTGGAGCGGGGTCTGACGCGGCTCACCGCCCCAGGAATTGCGGCGCGCGACTCTCCAGGAACGCGGCAACGCCTTCCTTGAAATCGTCGGTGGCCGCGCAGCGCCCGACCGCCGCCGCCTCGAGATCCACCTCGGCGGACATCGTGTTGGTCAACGACTGGCGCAGCAATGCCTTTGACTCGCCAATCGCCTTCGTGGCGCTGCACACCAGCTTGGCAATCAGTTTCTCACCCTCGCTCTCGAGCTCGGCGTCGGGTAACACCCGGCTGACGATGTTCAAGCGGAGCGCCTCCTGCGCATCCAGCCGCGCCCCGGCAAGCGTCAACTCGCGCGCCTTGCGCAGGCCGATGATCCGCGGGAGGTAATAGCTGAGCCCGGAATCCAGGGCGATGCCGATCTTCCCATGCGCGAACACGAAAAATGCAGTGTCGGCAGCCAGCGCAAAGTCAGCCGCCAGGACGAATGACAATCCCGCGCCTGCGACTGCGCCACGGACCAGCGCTACGAGCGGCTTTCCGAGCTTTTCGAGCAACTCGAACAACTCCGCACTCGCGATCACGCGCTGCTCGTAAAGATGCTTGCGCTCGAGCGGTGGCAACGCCAGCGTGTCGCCGAAGCTCTGCACGTCCCCACCGGCGCAGAAATGCTCACCGCTCCCACGGAACACGATGCAGCGCACGTCGTCGCGCCGGTCGAGAACCCGCAGCAATGCAGTGAGCTCCTGGATCATGGTGCTTGAAATCGCGTTACGCGCGTGCGGACGATTGAACGTGATCGTCGCAACCCCGTCCTGCACGGTCGTCAGTATGTCCGCGAGCATTCGAACTCCTGCGCCTGTGCGCACTACGTCAGTACGACTTCGGAAGTTCCAGTACCTTCTCGGCGATGAACGACAGGATCATCTGTTCGGTCACAGGCGCGATTCGCGACAGCATTGACTCACGGAACAGGCGCTCCACCTGGAATTCGCGTGCATAGCCCATACCACCATGAGTCAGTACCGCGCGCGTGGTTGCATCGAAGGCTGCGCGGGCCGACAGAAACTTGGCAGCGTTCGCCTCGGCTGCGCAAGGCAGATCATGGTCGTACAGGTAAGCTGCGCGCATGCACATCCAGTAAGCGGACTCGAGATAGGTCCACGCCTCGGCCAATGGGTGCTGTATTCCCTGGTTTTTTCCGATGGGCCGACCAAATACGACGCGTTCGCGAGCGTACTTTGCAGCGCGCTGCAAAGCGTCACGACCGATGCCGATCGCTTCGATTCCAACCAGGATTCGCTCCGGATTCAGGCTGTCCAGCAGGTAGTGAAAGCCCCTACCCTCTTCACCGATCCGATCCTCCTCGGGCACGAAGTAATCGTCGATGAAGGTCGCGTTGGAATCCACCGCGTTGCGACCGAGCTTCTTGATCCGCTTGACCTCGATCTTCCTGCGGTCGAGGTCGGTATAAAACAGTGTCATGCCATCAGTCGGCCGCTTGCTGTCGGACTTGGGCGTGGTGCGCGTCAGCAACAGGATCTTGTGCGCCTCCTGGGCAGTCGAGGTCCACATCTTGCGGCCACTGACCCGATAACCTCCACTCACCTTTTTGGCGAAGGTCGTGATGCTGGTGGTGTCCAGTCCCGCATCCGGCTCCGTCACACCGAAGCAAGCCTTCTCCTTGCCGGCGATCAGGGGGGTCAGCCAACGGTTTTTCTGCTCCTGCGTGCCGTGCACTACAATGGCGTGCGGACCAAACAGGTTGATATGAATGCTGGACGCAGCCGCCTGAGCGCCGCCGCTTGAGGACACGGCGTGCATCATGACGGCAGCCTCGGTCACTCCGAGACCGGAACCTCCCACCTCTTGGGGCATCGTGATGCCGAGCCAGCCGGCTGCGGCCATCGCCGCATAGAATTCCTCGGGAAACCGGCTCTCCTCGTCGCAATCATGCCAGTACTGGTCCGGAAACTGCGCGCACACCTTGCGAACGGAAGCATCGATGTCCTGGTGCAGCTCGGTGAGCGCAATCTCCACGGGCGCCCCGTCAGACCGGGTCCCAGGTAAACACGTCACTCGAGCGGTCCAACTTGGAGAACGACCCCCGCAGAGCGGGAAGCGCGTGCGCTATGCAGCTTTCCGGCGTCCAGCCTTCGTGCGTATGAACGGAGCGCACCGGCCGGGGTTGGCTGAACACGAAGATCTCGTTACGACGCACGCCGAATATCTGCCCTGTCACGTCCCTGCTCGCATCGGCGCACAAGGCGACAGCGAACGGTGCGATCTTATCCGGCGTCATTTTCCTGGCCACTTCTATACGGGCGGCATTCTCCGGAGTGTTTGGGATGGTACCCACCAGGCGCGTCCAGGCGAACGGGGCGATGCAATTCGAGCGAACGGTGAACTTGGCCATATCCAGCGCAATACATTTGGAAAGACCCGCGACGCCCATCTTTGAAGCACCGTAGTTCACCTGGCCGAAATTGCCGATCAGGCCGCTGGTCGAGGTCATGTGGACGAAGGAGCCCTTCTGCTTGTCCTTGAAATGCGGCGCCGCGGCGCGTGCCACGTTGAAACAGCCTTTCAGGTTGACCGCCACCACGGTATCCCAGTCCGGCTCGGACATCTTGTGAAACATGACATCGCGCAGAACACCCGCGTTGTTCACGATGGCATCGACGTCGCCAAAGGTATTCATCGCTGCGGCAAACAGGTCGTGGGCGCCCTGCCACGACGCGACGCTCGCGCCATTGGCAATGGCTTCGCCACCGGCGGCTGCAATCTCGGCAACGACCTGTTGCGCGGGACCGAGGTCCTCGCCCTTGCCGCTCTCATTTCCACCGAGATCGTTGACGACGACCCGCGCGCCTTCCCGGGCCGCCAACTTGGCGATCTCAGCCCCGACGCCGCGCCCTGCGCCCGTCACGATCACCACTTTGCCGCTCAAGACACCTGTCATTGGAGACCACCCGCTTGTCAGTTCTGGCTCGCGGGCACGTATGCCATGCCGCGTTAAAATGCTTGCACATCGTTCGCATGCATACTAATGGCGCGGCACCCTGCGGTCAATTTCGCGGATCCGGTACCCCCTGTGCGAACGCCACGTTCGAGTCCAAGGCCTGCCAGCGTCGTCGCAGAGTCCCGAACGTGCGCGATTCCGGATACAGTACGCCAACAGATTGTACGCGAGAGAGCCCCTATGCGATCTGAAGGCGCGCCGCTGCGCGACCAGGAACACCTCAGCTGGATCGGCGACATCCCGGCGCGCTGGGCGCAGGAGCGGCCGGACCGGCCCGCCATCGTGCTGCCGGAGCGCGCTCAGCACACCACATACCGGCAACTGGCAAACTGGACTCATCGGTTCGTGCAGCTGCTGCAGGCACGCGGCCTCAAAGCCGGCGACCGCATCGCCTACCTCGGAAGAAACAGTGACCTGTATTTCGTGGCCCTGTTTGGCGCCATTGCGGGGAGATTCGTACTGTTACCCCTGAACTGGCGCTGCGCTCCGCCGGAACTGGCGTTCATGCTTGCCGATGCGCAAGCGCGCTTTCTCATCACCGATGAGGAGTTCGAGGCGGCCGCGCGGGTTGCGATCGCCGCCGAGTCCGATCTGAACGGTATGGAGGTCCTGCGCACGGAAGGTGCGCGCTCGTTGCGCGAGGCGCTGCAATCACCGAGCGCGCAAACCTTCCGCGTGGCCCATGAGGCCGACCAGGTCTGTATGCAGCTCTACACGAGCGGCACGACCGGCCGTCCCAAGGGCGTGCTGCTGACGCATGCGGCGCTTTCTTATGCACGCCATGCCGAGTTGGTTTCAGAAGACTGGGCGAACTG